>JAOZSV010000365.1 GCA_029939505.1 Thiotrichaceae bacterium
CATCCAGTATGACTAAAAATCGTATGTCAAATAGGGCGGCAAAGCGATGAGGGGCGGTACTGGCTGTTTTCCACATCGAATCGTATAGTTTCATTTCTCGGTATTCTAGCAATGTATCTATATCACCCACTAAGCGTTGGTTTGAGTTTGCTAATCCATATTCTCGGATTTCTTTCAAATTGAGTGGTTGGGTAACTAACCGTTCATTTCTTTCGAGAAAAGAAATATACTGTGAGGCAAAGGCACAATAGTAATTAATGGCAAAATTAGGATACCAAGTTTTGTTTTCCTCAATATCCAAAAAGAATGGAATCACTCCCAGCTTGGGATCACTCCAAAGTTGGTTAAAAATGCGTTGTATAAAAACCGTTTTACCACTTTTACGACGAGCGAGGATAACCCGCGATTTAGACATTCTATCGGGTATCAAAGAAAGCCACTTATTAATTCGAGTAAATTCGGTTTTCCTGCCAACGAATAAATCTGGATTACCGATTTTTTCGGTTAAGGGATATTCCATGTTGTTTTTCCTTGAGTTGAAACCCAAATTTTAAATTTTAATATGATTATGTCAGAAAATCCATGCTTCAGTACTTAATTGATAAATGGTAGGTTTTGCTCTCGCTTTACTGCTCCCTTACGCTTTTCTTAACTTTTAAAGATGAGAGCAATAAGTGCTATCCAAAACGGGCGGAAAATAAAAAAAGGCCAATCTGGTGGAAACCAGGTTGGCCTTTTTTATCAAGACGTTCCGCGTATTGGAAGGTATTCCCAAACAGAATTTGGGAACGATGAATATGTCTGCTACTACAGTTTATCAATAACTCCTCCAACTATCGTGTCTGCAATAGCACCTGATGGATCACCCTTATGAGTTTGGTCTTTAAATAGTTAGGTATTTACACCATGTTTGCTTAAAAGCTTGTTCTGCCACTTTTACCTCTGCATTATAATCTATTTCTGCATTACAGTTATCAATAAAATATTTTAAAAATATAGCACAGGCATATTTTTGTTCTTTGTTAAATAATGAAAATTGCTCATTGTGGAAATTTTCTAAATCCTTATTTTTAAATGTTAGGAATGCTGAAAATGTCGCATAACTTATATCTTCTGTTTGATTTTCATAATTATCAAGTACCCATAACATAAAAGCAGGTAGGTAAAATCTCACACCATCAGGTTCTAAATGTGATAAAGCACAACAACAGTCTTCAATATGACTAATTGGTATATCTTGCCATTTACCAACAAAATCATTTTTTTTGTATTTTTTATCCTCATCATATTCATAATTATCATGAGCTTGGGCAACATATAGTGTTATATTTTTAGGATAAGAAACATTGTCAAATGCTTGTATTATTGTATTTTTTATTTTGCTCATAGACTACTTCAACACCTTTTTCTTTCAATGCTTCCAAAATATCTAAACTACTATCTGACAATGGATTTCCTGTAAGTGCAATATATTTTAATTTAGCCAAATTTTTGTAATTAATATTTTCTATTTTATTGAAACTCAAATCAAGTTCAGTTAAATCTTTAAAATCAATGTTATCAATATTTTCTATTTTATTGAAACTCAAATCAAGTTCAGTTAAATCTTTAAAATCAATATTATCAATATTTCTTATTTCATTGTTGTGTAGATAAAACCATTCAATCTTTTTAAAATCAATCTTATTTATAGAGCTTATATTTTTAAAGCCAAGACTCATTCCTGGTCCTTTGCCCTCACAGTCTTCATATTCTTCGTATTCATAAAACTCTTCCATTGTATCATTGATGATCTCTTGTATTTCAATTTGTTTCATTTTTTTATCCTTTAATTTAAAATATTATTATCATTTAGTAATTCTTTGATAAACAACTCTTCATTCTCTAAATAATACATTCGAGGCGAATCTTCGTCAAAAGTTAAAAAATCATAAGTTCCTGTAAATATTTCTTGTGCTTGTTTTTTACTAATTCCTTTGTTAAATTCATATCGTTTTTTATTTATTTTCCATATATTGTTATTGTCTGTTTCAATTCTTATATTTTCTTTACCTTTTGTGTAAAGCAGACCTTCTGCTCCTGATTTATAATAATAAATACCAGATATATTTAAGTCTTTCAAAAAATAGAGGTTTATCCCTCCTGCTATGATATTTTTAATCGTAACATCACCCTCAACCACCATATCATCACAATAGTTTTGATTTTCTTTAATATGTAAAGTTTTTGAAATATTTAGCTTACCCGTTATCCATAAAAGCTGTATGTAGTTATCTGGATTTTTTGAAAAAGTAGAGATAATATTTTCAAAAAAATTATTTAAGTTTAAATCTCCTTCAAACTCTACATTTCCCTCAATCAAAGCAAACCAGCCCTCATCACTTACCTCTTCTAAATGCTCTATAATTTCATCATCTTCACTAAAACATGATAATTTTTCTAATAATTGAAAATCATTACAGTTGTATAACTTCACTCTATTTTTTATGTCAAAATTTTTCATTTTATAGTTCTTTAAATTCACATCATAAGTGCAACACTTACTCTAAAAAATATCTATACCAGTTTTTCTGGTAAAGACCTCTGATGGGGTATTATAACACCCTCTCTTCACCCGCCGATAGGTCGGCGAGCAAGGGTAAGTAGGGTAGGGTGGGTAGAGTGAAACGAAACCCACCGCAACCATTCAATATTAATAAACGATTTAAGAAATCCGATTTTTTCCAAAAATCGGATTTCTTGATTCCAAATTCGGAGAATTAAAACACTTCAATTCGATGCGCTGTCGCAATCCCCTGCGTTTGACAAAATTGCAGGGCTTCTTCAGTAAACCCACCTAATGATAAAAAAGCGGGTAAAATCAAAGAGATAGAAAAAAAATGACCAAAAATTTCGACTTTTTCTTGAAAATCGCTCACGGTTTTCAAACCCATTTTCGTCTGAGTCTTTTTCACTTCAACCAACACAAATCGCCCACATTTCGATTCCGCCACCACATCAATTTCCATCCCTTTGCCATCCTCACGTTGGAAGATCACCCGTTCTTTAACATTAATAATATTCAGGGCAGTGTTATCGTTCACATTCTTAAAGAAGACGGATAAGGCAAAATGTTTTCGACTCCGAAAAGCGGTGGCTAACTGATGTTCTGCCATCTTGCCAGAGAGATTATTGAGCAAGCCACGTAATTGGCGATTTTTCGCCCTTAAATTTTCAATTTGCGCTTTAAATTCCGATTTTAAATCGGAGGGTGGCTCAAATTGTTCGATTTCCTTTTCAAAG
>JAOZSV010000168.1 GCA_029939505.1 Thiotrichaceae bacterium
CAAAAATCGGATTTCTAAGCTCGAAACGTATGATGTTTAAGAAATCCGATTTTTTGAAAAAATCGGATTTCTAAATCTCAACTCGAAAAAGCGAGTTTTGCAAGAGGCTCTTAAGAATATTTTTTCTGATAGGCTTGACTTTTTTTTTAACAAGAATTACTATATCACCCAGTGTTGTTCTTAATGATAAATTTAATCGTAGGAACGAATTAACTAACTGGCAACTAAATCGGAGGTGACTTTAGTAGTATTTACGCTTCTCAAGTATAACGATTATTAGAAAATCAACTTTTAAACTTAACGCATCGAAAATTTTGTTTATAATGACTTGATGAGAACGCCAGTTTTTTAAACAATAACTACAAGGATTAAAAAATTGGTGGAAATAAAAAATCGTTGTACTTTTTTAAAGCAGACATAAATTTTTTTTTATTATTTCAATCAATAAGTTAATATTTTTATAACGTCAATTTTAATCAAAAAGTCGGAAAAAATAGCATTTAACTCTTGATAAAATGCTTATAATGTGTAATAGTAGTCAATAAGGCATTTAGGTACAATCCCCAAAGCAATTCACATTTTATTAAGGCGAGATACTAGCCCAAAAATCTGCTTGAATTTCAAACTTTGGATGATACACCCACATTTTTCCTAAGGTGGTAAATGTGCAGTTGTTTACTTTTGTTAACAGTTAACATGAATGTATCAGAATAAACCTAAATTTAATCAATGTTAAATATTTTATTTAACAAATTCAATAGGAGTTTTATAGTAATGAGTAACTTAAAGAGGACAGCCCTTGCTTCGGCAATGGCGTCCGTATTGGTATTGGGGGCAGCCACGACGGCTTACTCCGAGACTACCGATACGACTGACTACCTCAATACGTCCACGAAAAGCGGTGTATTTACCGTTGACGCGATGACTGTAAAGGCTGGTAGTAAAGTCAACTTGTCTATCAACGGGCTAAATGCCACAGGCGAGGTGGACACCCAAGGCGAGCAAAAAGGCTCAACTATCGTAGCGATGGTCACTTCTAGTAAAGGTGAAGTTGAGTGCCCTGGAGAATCTGGCACGTTACCAACAGCATGCTTCTTTGAAGCAGATGTGACTGGAGGTACGACTCGCTACGTTAAACTGGTTGCTGGTCTGGGCAGAGTTAATATCAGCTATCCTGTAGAAGCTGGTGGATCGACAGACACAATTAACATCACGCTTCAGGAAGTCTTTGATAACAAAGCAGGTGGTACAACGGTCAATGTGATTGACAGTACTCAAAAGATCATCAATATTGACTATGCTGATCTTGATGTTGCTTTACTTGACATTACTGAATTTACCGGTGGTATTAATGAAGATAAGGATGCCGCCAATGGTGGTATTGATGGTATAACCACAGCCGGTAAAGAAGGTGCCCAAGTGAAGGTGGTTGCCTATAAAGATATTAAGATTGACTATGCAATGGGAACGCCTGATACGCCAGAAGTATCTGGTTCAATCACAAACAAAGCCGTTAATGGTATTTTGACGCTAGTGTTACGTCCTAAATCAAGCGAGTCTGTCGGAGGAAATACTGCTACCGAGTCTATTACCTTAACTGGTAACATGAGCAAAGGTGAAGCAACTGTTTCTATCCCTACAGAGGTCACCGAGGCGGCTAAATACTACATGGAAGCAACCTTAGAAGGGTATGAGGGCTTGTCTTCTGTGGACATGTATAATGATGATACCCTTGAGGTGAATCCAGTTTTAAAAGCAAAAAAAGTGGGATTGTATTCAGAAAAGACAACTATCTCTGATAATGCTGATGCCATATCTGGTACACAATTAAAAGCCTGCATGTTAGATCAGTATGGCAATAAGACAGAAGCGGGTAACAGTCTGACTGTGAATCTTAAAGATGCGACTGAACATGTGAGCAATACAGCAATCAGCTTTCTCTTTAGTGCGACGGATGTCTGTGTGTCTAATTCGACTACGATATTGGGTGATGTCATAGACGAAGCACTGGAATTTGGTACTGCCGAGATGATCGCTCATATTAAAAATCAGACAGCCATTGCCGATTCTGATGTCGTTTCACTGAAAATTGTACCTGATCAGTTGGTGGCCAGCATTTTATTTACAGGTAAAGCACCTGTTCAAGCAGGCGTTTCAATAACGAAGAATGTATTAGGCATTAACGCATTCCAAGTCAATAAGGATGATGGTAATGTTGTCAATACGGGTGGGCCAACCACTATGGAAATCCGCCATATGTATAATGGATGGCAGCTTGAAAAGACTGAAGGTACCATAGGTCAAGATACTGATCAATTGGGTGCTCGATTTGATAAAAGTAGTAGTGACAGCGCGACAGGTTCATCTTATAAAAATGAATACTATGTGTTAGCGACTACAGAAGGGACTTATGGTGAAGTCGTTGTACAGGCGGCACTTTCTGTTCCTGATATCATTCCTGCTAGTCCATCAAAACACAAGATGGTTGATGGTCATGGGCAGGAAATTACCTCAATAAAGGCCACTAAGGTTAAAGATTCCGATCCAGTAGAATATCGGGCTTTAGTTAGGGAAAACAGCGTGAAAATGGAGGACGCCCTTGGCAATGAAACCAGTCCGTCACTCTCGGTGGATCTACTTTCCTCTAATGGTACAGTCGAAAATGGTGATCTGAATGCGAATGAGACGGCAGGGAATATGTCATCTGTTACTTATGATCCGATAAGCTTTGTAGGTGGTGACGATCTGGTTCAGTTCGTCTTTAAAGAACCTAAGCTGACTGGTTCAGATCTAACAGTAGAAGTCCCTGTCAACCAGGAATTGGAAGAGATTAAATTAGAGGTCGAAAGCGACAAAATTCCTGTGAATGGTATGGTGCCTGTGAGAGTAACCAGTTGGGATCAATTTGGGGAATTATATGCACATTCTAAAGGTGTATTTCTAGAAATTGATGCAGGCAGCGAAGTTGCTGTGAGAGTCTATTATGTTGATAAAGAAAACGGCCAAGAAGAGGGTCCAATTGCCAATAACACGTTAATTAATAACTCTAAGGTTAATGACAGAAGCGTTCTAGCCGTGTATGCACTGAATGGCACAACCGGTAGCTTTACCTTAAATGTGCGTGATGCTGATAATGCGATTACGGCAAGTCAGACATTTGAGATTACCAGGAAGTTTGAGGATTTCACAGTAGATCCAACTGAAGTGACTGTGATTTCAGGTGATACTACCGAAGTAACTCTTGCTGGTGGAAGTGCGCCTTGTACGGCTGTTCCTGCGGATGAGGATGAGGATGAGGCTGTAGCGACTGTGACGGTAAATGAAGACTGTACAGCAGCAACCATCACTGGAGTGAGCGCAGAAGAGGCTGAAACAACTATAACGGTAACTGATGCTGATAACAGGATAGTCACTATCGCTGTGAAGGTAATTGCCCCTGCTACCCAAGAGGAATGCGAAGGTGAAGGCAATGTCTATGTTGATGGTGAGTGCCAGGCCCTGCCCAGTACAAATAACAGTGCAGTGGGTGGACAAGCAGGCGTAATGACATCAGCAGGTATTACATTTACCTCAAATGCCCAATTCTCTGGTGGTTGGTCACTTGATGGCGGTCCATATTCAGCTTCTGCGATTAATGGAGGGGAAGAGTTGACTCTGAGTGTTATTATCCGCTTTGATCCGGCTCATGTCGGAGAAGAGGTTGATATCGTCGTACCACTTATGATTCTCTTGGATCCACCTTTTAGTCCATATCCTCCTTTCTGGTTCCAATATTCTTGGGAATATGGATTCGTTACATGGGATATGACGACTGGCGCCTTTAACGAAGCAACGGGTGCAGGTTTGGATGCCATTATGGAGATTCCCCATGAAATCGTTGCAGACGAACCACTGGTATTAGGACCTTATGAGTTCGGGAAATTACCTGCAGACTTCCCATCAAGTATCGTTGACTTCTACTTTGGTTATCGTTTAGATAATGGTGAGACTCACTTTGGAGTAATACCCGTTAAACTGACTACACCTTAAAGGAATTGTAGCTTTAAGGAATTGTAGCTTTAAAGGGTATAAGGGACGGTGCAGGAAATAACTTATGCAAAGTTTTTTCAAAAAACTTGGTTTATTGTCATAAGCGTAAGTTATTTCTTGCCATGTCCCTGACGTTAAAAAACCAATGCTTGGGCTTTAAGGCTCAAACATTATTAGCTTGATTAAGATGGCATATCCTGTTTTTTCACGGGGTATGCCATTTTTTTTGGGTGAAAAAAATTAAATTAGCAGGATGGAAGCTGAATTCGCTCAAAAAACTGAATTTTCTGAAAATGTGTATAAATTCAATCACTTGGAATAGAAAAAATCGCTTTACATGAAAAAACTCAAAGGCTCAAGTAATGGATAATTGATTGCGGCTTTCTTGAAAGAACGACAATCAAAAATAGATGAATATGTTATGGATGAATATGTTTTAGATAGTTTAGGAGGAAAAATGAAACCTTTAAAAGCATTAAAAGGATATATTAAAAATTTAGCTGACTTTGAATTACATATACTTTTGACTCAAGAAGATGAAGTAGTTGTAGCAAGATGTCTGGATTTATCAGTCTCAAGCCATGGAAACAATGAAAAAGAAGCCCTCGCTTCTTTAAGCGAAAGTTTAAAAGATTACCTTAACTATGCTATAGAAAAAGAAGCTTTTAATGAAATTATTGATTCAGATGAACAGAGATTTTGGGAAATTTACCGAAAGTTAGAATGGCAAAAAGAACGGATAAGCTTTCAGAAAATGGCAAAATCTTTGAAGAAAGAAAATATAAGAGAGCTTGCTTATGTCTAAGCCACTTGAATTAAGAAAAGTGATTAAAATTCTGAAGCCGTATGGGATCGAATTTAACTCTAACACTGGTGGGAAACATAGTGGTAAATTTATAAGAGCAAATAAATCATTTCCCGTTAAAACTCACGGGCAGAAAACCATGATCTTGCCGTATGCATTAAATGGATTAATCAAGAAATTTGAACTTCCATCTGATGTATTTGATTAAATTATAGGTTTAAAGAAATCCAATTTTTTGAAAAAATAGGATTTCTTTTGAGACACCATTTTACCTAGATAGTGTCCATCCGGAAACACTTTGGGATTTTTAAAGCCGTTTCCGGATGGACACTAGATAACAAAGGACACTATATGGAACGCCAGTACCAAATCTTAATCATTGATGATGACAATGATATTCTTTCTCGTTACCAAATATACTTTACAAAACAAGGTTTTACAGTTAAAGTCGCACATGATGGCATTGAAGGGCTAGAAAAACTCCGTGAAATAGACTTTGACGTTGCCCTAGTCGATATCAATATGCCTAACATGAACGGACTTGAAATGATCAAACAGGCGAATGAAGAAAATATAGACACTGACATGGTTATATTGAGTGGAGAGGGAGAGGGCAATAGAAATGATGCGATAGCAGCAATCAATATTGGAGTCAGTGCTTGGTTTGAAAAATCTCGTGGAACTATGGACGATTTACTCAATAAACTCAAAGAGTTATCTGGATTTATTTCGATTAACGAAATTGAGCGTCTTTTATCTGCACTTTATCAACCAAATGGATAACAATGACAAATCAAGTAGATTCTCAATATTATTTTGACGCAAATGCCCTGTTTAAATACTATCAAGACGAAAAAGGTTCTTTAAGGATACGACGCTTAGTTGCCCGTACACCTCACCCTATTTTGGTATCAGAATTAACGTTGGTTGTACTCCAATACGCACAAAGCTAAAGCGTTGTACTCCAATACGCACAAAGCTGAAGCGTTGTACTCCATTCACATTTTAAGGCTGAGTAGTTACTAAGATACAAAAAAACAATTATTTTATTGACTTTCATTCATCATTCACCATTCCAGTGAAGCACTCATCGTTTTTAATCCTGTTAATCCACAAATCCATTTTTCAGCCTATTCGAGGCTAAAGTTTTTTTATTCAAAAAAACTTTAGCCTCGAATGCTTTTCTTCAAAAAACTTTAGGCTGAAATCCTGTTCAAAAATCTCATGTAAGAGAAAAAATCATGAAATACAATAACATCCCAATCACTCTAATTCTCACAATAGCCCTGTGCTTGAGCAATATTCAAACTCAAGCCTTTGATTTATTTGAAAAAGATAGGGGGAAGCCACCTCCACCCCCACCTCGCCCGATTATTTCTGCCAAACGACAAGCCCAACTTCCTAATCCCTTTCGATTACGACAACAAGAACGCAAAACACAAAAATCACGAAAACCACTCCCCCCACAAAAAGACTTTCTTCTTAGAGGTACAAGTCGTATTGGGGATAAACGAATGGCGATATTAAAAGGACCAGACAATAAGGATTTTATTCAATCTTTAAAAGACAATGTCCGTACAGAAATCAAACACAACAAATATCAAGGTTATTACTTGTTAAGTGTAGAAGCGCGTGAAGTACAGATAGAATATCCAACGGAATCCCCTTGTCGTAAATCTAATGAAGAAAAAGGGCTTGAATGTAGTCAAACTGATGAAGGTAAAACGGCGATTTTAAGTTTAAAGCGGCGCAAAGCACTCCCATCACCTAAAAAACCCCCACCTGTTTCTAAAAAACAAAAAAAACGTGATCAGAAAAAACGTCAACAACAATATAAGGGGTTTAAAAGAAAAGTCATTAAAGACGAAGAGGTACCGCCGGGTATGCGTGTCGTGCGTACACCTTTTGGAGATCGTTTAGTGCCTAAAAAATAAATCCGTCTTATGTCGGATACGAATTAAGTGTTAAAATTGGAGTACAACGCTTTAGCTTTGTGATTTGGAGTACAACGCTTTAGCTTTGTGATTTGGAGTACAACGCTTTAGCTTTGTAATTGGAGTACAACGCTTTAGCTTTGTCAGTCGTCCGCCCAAAGCTGAAGCGTTTTCGAGGTTTAAGTTTTTTAAAGAAAAACTTAAACCTCGAACTCCTATTTTAACTCTTAATTCGCATAAATGTCAGTGACACTTGTGATAGTATAATTTCTGAAACAGATATATTCTCAGTATCACCTTTTTCAAACTGTGCAAAAAACTTATCCATGAGGTTAGAAACAATATGATATTAGACGGCTACAAAGAACACGTCGAAGAACGTGCCAGTCAAGGGTTGCCGCCCTTGCCCTTAAATGCAGAACAAGTCAGCGTATTGGTTGACGTATTGCAAAATCATTCACCATCACCTGAAGCAGATGCGCTAGTCGAATTATTGACGCACCGTGTTCCGCCAGGCGTAGATGAAGCGGCTCAAGTCAAAGCCAAATTCTTGGCGAATGTGGCAAAAAAACAGCGGACTTGCCCTTCAATCACCCCAACTCAAGCCACTGAATTACTGGGAACAATGTTAGGCGGCTACAACATTCAGTCTCTAATAGACTTGCTTGATGACAATACTCTAGCCCCTGTGGCAGGTAAAGCCTTATCACAAACATTATTGATGTTTGATGCCTACGACAATGTCGTGGAAAAGGCTAAAACCAATAAAGCGGCTCAAAAAGTGCTGAATGCCTGGGCAGAGGCGGAGTGGTTCACGGCTAAGTCACCATTGCCTGAGTCTATTACTGTCACTGTATTCAAAGTGCCTGGGGAAACCAATACAGATGACTTATCTCCCGCCTCTGAAGCCTGGAGTCGCCCCGATATTCCGCTACACGCAAAATCCATACTGATTAATAAGATGGATGGCGCGTTGGAAGCGATAGAAACGCTCAAACAAAAAGGGCATCCAATCGCTTATGTGGGCGATGTTGTCGGAACAGGTTCATCGCGCAAATCAGCTATCAACTCCGTATTATGGTATATTGGACAAGATATTCCTTATGTACCTAACAAGCGTCAAGGTGGCGTGATTATCGGCAGCAAAATTGCACCAATCTTCTTTAATACCGCTGAAGACTCAGGCGCGTTGCCGATAGAATGCGATGTCAGCAAACTTAATCATGGCGATGTCATCACGATTTACCCCAAAAAAGGCAGTATTGTCAAAGAGGGAGAAGAAGTCAGCACTTTTGAACTGCGCCCTGTCACAATGTCTGATGAAGTACAAGCAGGTGGGCGTATCCCCTTAATTATTGGGCGCAGCCTCACAGAAAGAGCACGTCAAACATTGAATTTAGGCGCGTCGTCTCTCTTCATTCAAACAGTGCCGCCTCAAGATACAGGTAAAGGCTTTACTTTAGCCCAAAAAATCGTGGGCAAAGCCTGTGGCCTTCAAGGTGTACGCCCTGGCACTTATTGCGAACCCAAAATAACGACAGTCGGCTCACAAGATACCACTGGCGCGATGACACGCGATGAATTAAAAGAATTAGCGTGTTTAAGCTTTTCAGCCGATTTGGTGATGCAAAGCTTCTGTCACACCGCAGCTTATCCAAAATCAGTCGATGTGAAACTACACAGCGACTTATCCCATTTCATACAGGTACGCGGTGGTGTCGCCCTGCGCCCTGGAGATGGCGTTATTCACACCTGGATTAATCGTATGCTTTTGCCTGATACCGTTGGCACAGGAGCAGATTCGCATACTCGTTTTCCAATCGGCATCAGTTTTCCTGCGGGTTCAGGCTTAGTCGCGTTTGCAGCAGCGTTAGCTGTGATGCCTGTCGATATGCCAGAATCTGTGCTAGTCCGTTTTAAGGGCGAAATGCAACCTGGAATTACTTTGCGTGACTTAGTCAATGCCATTCCTTATGTTGCCATCCAAAAAGGTTTATTAACTGTTGAGAAAAAAGGCAAGAAAAATGTTTTTTCAGGGCGATTGATAGAAATTGAAGGTTTACCCACCCTAAAAGTGGAGCAAGCCTTTGAATTAGCTGATGCCTCTGCGGAACGTTCTGCCAATGCGTGCGTGGTGCGTTTAGACAAAGCCCCCGTTATTGAATACACCAAATCAAATGCCACCTTGCTCCGTTGGTTGATCAAGAATGACTATGGTGACAAAGACACCTTGCAACGGCGCATTGACGCAATGGAAGCATGGCTAGAAAATCCTGTACTATTAGAGCCTGATGCAGACGCGGAATATGCCGAAATCGTTGAAGTTGATCTCAATGAGATCAAAGAACCCATATTGGCTTGCCCAAATGATCCCGATGATGTCAAACGCTTATCTGAACTTGCGGGTACAGAGATTGATGAAGTCTTTATCGGCTCCTGCATGACAAATATCGGTCATTATCGGGCTGCCCATAAAGTGCTAGAAAATAGCGGTGCAGTACCAACCCGTTTATGGATCACACCACCAACACGTATGGATGAACGTCAATTAGTGGCAGAAGGAAAATACTCGGTATTTGGTAAAGTAGGCGCACGTACTGAAATGCCAGGCTGCTCCTTGTGCATGGGCAATCAAGCGCGTGTAAAGGATAACGCCACTGTGGTTTCCACATCAACCCGTAACTTCCCCAATCGCTTAGGCAAAAATGCCAATGTCTATTTAGCCTCAGCAGAATTAGCCGCTGTCTGTGCCAAACTGGGCAAAATTCCCACTGTTGCCGAATATGAGCAACATGTTGAACCTATTGCACAGGAATCGGATGAGATTTATCGTTATCTGAATTTCCACGAGATGGCGGATTATCAAGAAAAGGTATAAACGTTTTTTGGAATTCAACGCTTTAGCTTTGGACGTTTTTTTGGAATCGAACTATAGTTTTTCAGGTCAATTCACTTAAAAACCTCAGAGGTTTTGAAAACCTCTGAGGTTTGGTTTGACTCCTTAAAAACCTCAGAGGTTTTGAAAACCTCTGAGGTTTGGTTTGACTCCAATTATTTTTCTGAACATCTCTTTGGAGTACAACGCCTTAGCTTTGGACATTTATGGATAAATTATTAATAAAAGGCGGAAATCCGCTCAACGGTGAAATTTGCATCTCTGGTGCGAAAAATGCGGCTTTACCCATATTGGCAAGCACCTTGCTGGCTGAAACACCCTCCTATATTAGCAACGTTCCCAATTTACAAGACATTACGACTATGATGAGCTTGTTAGGGCGTATGGGAATTGAATTTGTTATTGATGAAAAGCTGAATATTGAAGCCAAGACTCATAATATCCACACTTTTACTGCGCCTTATGAAATGGTCAAAACCATGCGTGCATCAATCCTAGTATTAGGACCTCTCGTTGCTCGTTTTGGGCAGGCACACGTCTCATTGCCGGGCGGATGTGCGATTGGGGCGCGTCCAGTCAATTTGCACATTGAAGGTTTAACTGCAATGGGCGCTGATATTAACGTAGAAGGTGGCTATATCACCGCACAAGCTAAACGTTTGCACGGTGCAACTATCATGATGGACATCGTCACGGTGACGGGTACAGAAAACCTAATGATGGCAGCCAGTTTAGCAGATGGTGTCACCACACTTGAAAATGCGGCGCGTGAACCGGAAGTGGTGGATTTAGCGAATTGCTTAAAAAGTATGGGCGCACATATTGAAGGCGCAGGTACAAGTACAATACGCATTGAAGGGGTAGAAAAGCTATCAGGCACAGATTACCGCGTTTTACCTGATCGTATTGAAACGGGTACCTATTTAGTTGCCGCCACCATGACAGGTGGCAAGATTAAAGTCAAAAATACCGATGCGAATCTATTGGATGCCGTCTTGCTCAAATTGCTGGAAGCCGGTGCAACGATTACCAGAGGAAATGACTGGATAGAATTGGACATGCAAGGGCGGCGCCCTCGTGCTGTCAATATACACACTTCCCCCTATCCCGCTTTTCCCACGGACATGCAGGCACAATTGACGGCAATGAATGCGATTGCAGAAGGGGTAGGTATGTTGACTGAGACGATATTTGAAAACCGTTTTATGCACATTTCTGAATTGCAACGTCTGGGGGCTGAAATTCGTTTAGAAGGAAACACAGCCATTATCAACGGTGTTAAACGTTTACAAGCCGCTCCCGTGATGGCAACCGATTTACGCGCCTCTGCCGGTTTAGTCTTAGCCGGTTTAGTTGCAGAAGGTGAAACTTTAGTTGATCGTATTTATCACATTGATCGGGGATATGAGCGAATTGAAGAAAAATTGACCCAATTAGGGGCAGAGATTCGTCGCAGTCACTAGCCTTGAAATTGCAAGCAAGGCTAAAAGCTAAATTCCACCTAAATTCCACCGATTTCATCGGTGGCTATTCATGTTTAACCCATTC
>JAOZSV010000366.1 GCA_029939505.1 Thiotrichaceae bacterium
TGTGTTAAACAGGCTAAGTTTAATTCAACGTCTTCAAAGCATTCGGTGTAGGCGGGATTAAAGCCCCCTATTTTTTCAAACAGTTGTCTTTCAATGAGCAAGAATGCCGCTGTGGAGCCAACAATATTTTTTTCAACTCCGCCTGTATAGAAATTGTAGTAGGATTTTAAGCCTTTGTGAGTCATTATCAATTGCTTATTCTTATCCATCGTTAATTGAATACCGGCATGTTGGATTTCATTATTGGCAAAATGTAGGCGACAACCTATCGTGCCACAGACATTTTTGTTTTGTAAATAGACTTGTACCATCCGAGCCACCGCGTCATTAATCAGTTCTATGTCATTGTTACAAAATAAAAGCAGTTCGGTACTGGTATCAAGGCGTTCAAATACCACCGCGTTATTGATGCGACTAAAATTATAATAATCAAACTTCACCAGTTTGATATTCATGGTTGTGATATCGACGAATTCATCAATTTCTGCCAGTTCTTTTTGAGAGGAGCCAGTATCAGCAATAATGACTTCATAGTTGGGATAGCGGGATTTTTCCGACAGCGAATTGAGACAGTTAAAAAGCAGTAAGTTATTGGATTTGTTGAGAATAATGATTGACACCTTGGGATAGGTTGTCAATTTTATTGTCTTGTTCTCGAACAGAATTTGACCTTTAATGGCGTAAGGCAAGTGATTTTGATAGTGGGTGATAAATTGCTTACGGTTGGTTTCATAAGCCTCATTTGTCGCGCCATCAGATTTATGTATAATTCGCAGATTAAAAATAATGCCAATATTGACTCCGGTGAGGTGGTTATTGAGGCAAAAATCAATGTCATAAAAATGGAAGCCCTGAAAGGCTTCGTTGAACTTTTGCCGCAGTTTCTTTCGGTTAACGGCAATAAAAACACCATCAACACAAACGGCGGGGATGATTTTATCCTTGAAATCGCCCGAATATTTTGAAACCCATTTTTTGCCCTGATGTTGATGTTTGATAAGTCCTATCCTTTTCGAAGTCTCCTGCCACCATACGCCCGATGCTGGCAAACTGGTCGTCCCTGCTATACCCAAAATACCCCATTCTGAACGCTTAAAATGTTCAATGATTTTTTGCCCCCAGCCCTGATTTTCAAATATCACATCATCATGTGTGAAAACGATAATGTCATGACGGGCTTGGTTAAGTCCTTGATTATAAAGGGTACTTAGTGAATGTTGCCCTTTGTTAATGTGGATCAATATTTCGACATTTTTTCGCCCACAACTTTGTTGTAAATGGCGGACAAATTTTTGTTCTTTATGACGAGTGCTGTAAACAATGGTTAAACTCATATTATCAGTTATCAGTGTTCAGTTATCAGTTACTACAAAACAATCATTTCAACATTTTCACCGATTTGATTTCCGTGAAGATTATTTACCCCTTTGCTGTTTATCCCGCTTCGATCTCTTCCCAAACCACCCGTTCAAACCCCACCGCCACAACGCTAATCAATTTCAACTTCAATTCCTCACCGTATTTGTTTTGCAAACCGGTCTGATAAGCAAGCAATTGTTTTTTCGCCTCCGCTAATTTTTTCTTGACGAGAGCGAAATCATTGAGTTTATCTTTAGTCAGTTTTTTCGCTTTTTCGCCGCTTAAATTCAGTTCAGCTAATTTGATGAATTTAAATTCAAGGATAAAATCATAGATTGGAAATTTACGCCGCTCAGGACGAATTATCATGGTTAAATCAGCATATCGTCTCTTTATCGCGACTTCTGAATCCATGATATAAGAAACCTCATCAAATAAAACGGTCAAAAATGCGGTTTTAATAGTCAATTCATTGGCTTGCTTATAATCAATATTGCTAAATACCTTAAAATAATTCTGTTCCATAAAATCGCAAATTTCTTGTAAATCCGCGGTATGAAAGAAATTTCTCGCCATTTGACGCGCCCTAAAGCGTTCTGTTTCATCAGGCAGGTACATTTCAAATAGTTGATCGACATACAACTTTCTGATAACTAAATTGGGAATTTTAAAACGTAATTCTCCGTATTCTGTTTCCCCATTTAAGGTTAAAATTCCCAAATAATAGAGTAAAGACACGATAAAGGTTGTATCTTTACCAGCAAATAATACATCCTTCACACTAAAACGATCACTTAAATCTAATATTGAAAGTGGAGGATTTTCATCCAATGCTTGAGAAATGAGGGATTTTCCATTGAGCAAGTTAGCAATATAACTGAGTTTACCTCTATCCATTGCCAAATTATGATCTAACATTTGGCGTGGAAATTGGCAATCTTGTTGAAAAGATTCTAAAAAATATAATGCCAAGGTTGGATTATAAACCTCTTCAACTTTCCGATAATTAAAACAATAACCATCGTAATACGTTTTCATCAAAGTTAAGGCTTGTTGTGCCTTTGCCGAACTCAAATCACATTCTTTGGCGATTTGATTAACTATGGCTGCTAATTCAGATTCTTTAAATCCACATAAATCATTAAATTCTAATTTCAAGTAGATATTTTTTGCGACATTATAAGCACTCGTAATATCAGTCATCGCTACTGGTGAGACACCGGTGATAAAAACTCGTTCCAAGCCACGCCCGCTCGTAGCTGATTTGACGGCTTTAAAAAGCACTCTTAGTATACCTTCACCAGAAAGTAAAGCGTCATAGCGGCTTTTACTGAGTTCATGATTACTCATCATCACTTCATTGGCGAAATTGTCGTATTCGTCAATTAGTAGATACAACTTATAAGGTGTTGTTCGCACTGCCCTTAATAAAGATAGAAATGATGCAACGGCATTTGATGGATTAATTGAAATAGAAGTCTGTAAGAGAGATTGATAATAATCAGCAAAATCTTGGATACTTTCGTTAAGATAATCTGATAAAGTTTTTTCAATCTGTTTGTTATCACTCCCAGGGCTGACATTAGAAAAATCCCATTTCATCACGAAATATTGATTATGTATTGGAGTGGGATTTTGAGCTATCGCTAAATGACCAAATAGTTGAGCAAATTGGTCTGCTTTTGCGACATCGTAGTAATTTTCTAGCATTGATAAGAGTAAGCTCTTACCAAAGCGGCGAGGGCGTAAAAATAGTATTTGATTTCCCGCTTCTTCAATGAGTCTAATATGATTTGTCCGATCTACATAAAAATAGTTTCCACGTATTAGTAGATTAAAATCACTTATGCCATAAGGAAATTTTAGCTTTTCCATGTTTGTTCTTCTCTCAATTAGTTCAAGAAATCCGATTTTT
>JAOZSV010000367.1 GCA_029939505.1 Thiotrichaceae bacterium
TCGGATTTCTTAAACCTCGCGTGGGAGATGTTTTGAGATTAGAAATCCGATTTTTTTCAAAAATCGGATTTCTTAAACCTCGCGTGGGAGATGTTTTGAGATTAGAAATCCGATTTTTGAAAAAAATCGGATTTCTTAAAACTCGTGTGTTCAGAGTTTTGCAAGAACCTCTATGGAATGAGAATTAAATAAAACCCGAAAGGTAACTACTCAGTAGTTAGCCTTGAAATCAATTGCAAGGCTAAAAACTAAAGCAGGCTCAGCTAAACGACTCAGTTTTTTAGTCTGCTTGAGCAGACTTTAGCTTTCAGCCTTGAAATTAATTTCAAGGCGGAGTAGTTATCTTCATTCTTATGTAATCCGGCGCAGTATTTCTACGCCTTGTATATGGTGCTTAATCACGCCTGCTAAATGCAGTAAGAAAAGCCCTAAAAAGCTATAAGCTAAATACTCATGGGCTAAACTGCTATATTTTTCCCAATTGAGATTTTTAGGGAAAAATTCTGGTAATGGCAAGCCGTACAAATCAACACTATAGCCGTGCAGATTTGATAGCGCGTAACCACTTATCGGCACCAAAATCATCATTAAATAAAGTAAAAAAACCACGCCTTGAGAAAGACGATAAATTCCAGGGGAAATTTCCGCTGGTGCTGATGGACTCTTGCTTGTAAAGTGAATGACTAGCCGTAGCAAAGCTAATAAAAATACGACAACGCCAGTCGATTTATGGAAATGGTACATTGCCCAGGGTTCTGTCTCTTTAAATTCTATCATCACGACACCCAGTACAAAAATGAGGGCAAATAAAACAAACATTAACCAATGAATCAAGCGAAGAGAAACGGAATATTTTTCATTCATCAATATTTCACCTATATTAAATAATGTTATTATAATGAAATGCCTATAATACGTCAAGTCGCCCAATTAGGGCACCAAATACTGAGATTGAAATCGATTCCAGTCAAAGAAATCACAAGCGTTCAGTCGTTGATTGACGATATGTTGATCACAATATCAGATTCCAACGGTGTGGGCATCGCTGCGCCCCAAGTCTATGAATCTATTCAGATATTTATTATCGCCTCCTATCCTAGCCCTCGATATCCTGATGCACCGAAAATGGATCCAACTGCCATTATTAACCCAGAAATATTATGGTTTTCTGATGAACAAGATAAAGATTGGGAGGGATGTTTGAGCATACCTGGCATACGCGGTTTTGTGCCAAGGTATCAAAGTGTCAGGGCAAAATATCTCACAAGAGAGGGCAAAATTCAGGTGCAAACTTTTAGCGATTTTCTGGCTAGAGTCTTTCAACATGAATATGATCATCTGAATGGTATATCTTTTCTTGATCGTTTAGAGACGACAAAAGATATAATTACTGAAAAGGAATTTTATAAATTGATTACTAAAAATGCTTGAATTTTCAGAAGAGAAACCAAGTTTCTTCAAGAAACTTGGTTTCTTTCATTGATGCCCTGCATCATACAAATGGTACAACATAGTGCGCCCAAACAGAATTTGAGAACGAGGAAAAGGATTGTTAATTACCCCAATTCGTTTATCCACGTCATTCGTTCTATTCAAAACAGAGCAGAAAGTATCGCATCACAATCAACATGGGTTTCAATATGATTGATAAATGTTTGTAAGGTTTTTTCTCGGTAAGCGGAATAGGAATAGCCCTGATAATTGTGTTGGATTTTTTTGAACCAAGCCGTGCGAAAAGCATCGTTATCAAAAATACCATGTAGATGGGTTCCAGCAACTCGGTGCGTTTCATAAAACAAGGGATATTTTTGGGCTTGCCCTGTATGAATTTCATAGCCTTTAACTCGATATCCAAAAGCGTGGTAGATATCCCGCTTGAGCTTTTTTTCAGGATAAAAACGAATGGTTTCTTTAATTAAGTTAAATCCATTTTCGGTAATAGGCGCATTATTTTCAACATTTTTAATATCTTGCAAGTGAGAAAACAGCATTTGATAACCACCACAAATGCCAAAAATCCTGCCTTGGTATGTTGCAATTTCCTGAAAAAGTCCGTTGGATTTCATCCACTGTAAATCTTGTATCGTCGTTTTACTGCCCGGCAATAGCACCATATCAAAATTGGATAAAGGTTGATAATTTTGAATGATTTCCACCCGAATTTCTGTATCTGCCATTAATGGATCGATATCATCATAATTACTGATAGCAGGATAGGCAATGACAGCAATAGAAAGTTTTTCCTCCCCCAATTGTTGCTGGTAATTTTGTAGCGAGTAGGAATCTTCCATGTTAATGTTCAATGGTTGATAAGGCACGACACCAAATACGGGAATATTAAAGCGGGTTTCAATAATTTTGCGTCCCTCTTCAAAAAATCGCAAATCGCCACGAAATTTATTAATAATCACCCCGATAAAATTATCGCGCAGTTGTTTTTCCAACAAAGCAAGTGTGCCATAAATAGCAGCAAATACACCACCGCGCTCAATATCTGCGACTAACAAGGTTTTGGTATTAAATTCTTGGGCAATAAAAGTATTTGACAGATCCTTATGTAATAGGTTTAATTCTACTGGCGAACCTGCGCCTTCAGCAATGACAAAATTATACTTTGCTAGGAGATGTTGAAAAGCGGCTTTGACGTGACTTTTCAAAGTATCCAATTCCCGATAATAACTATCAACATCGTTAGTTTTATAGACTTTTCCATTAAGTACGATTTGTACTGAGCCTTTGCCATGAGATTTAAGTAGTACAGGGTTCAAATGATAGCTTGTTGGAATACCAGCGGCTTCTGCCTGAAAAAATTGGGCGCGGGAAATTTCACAACCATCGTCTCCAACGGCGGAATTATTAGAAACATTTTGCGCCTTAAAAGGGGCAACCGAAAAACCACGCGCGGCAAAAATGCGACATAAAGCCATAACAATAGTCGTTTTACCCGCATCAGAACTGGTACCGAAAATGGAGAGTGATTTCATTTTGTTTGAATTAAAAATAACGAAATAAATCCGATTTTATTCTGATTCCCAAATAGGGAATCCATTCAAGGAAGCGCTGCGTCTCCGCAACGCTCCGCGTTGATTGTAAAAGGCATTCCCAATAAGTTTTGGAATCCAAACCTTCAGATTTGGATTTTTTGGAGTCCAAACCTTCAGATTTGGGTTTTTTGGAGTCCAAACCTTCAGATTTGGAATCCGTTATATTAACTGATGTTACGCACTATGTTTCCAAGATGTTTAAGCGATTTTTTCAAAA
>JAOZSV010000368.1 GCA_029939505.1 Thiotrichaceae bacterium
GATTTTGACCTGGCAGGTTTTCTTTTGAACCTGCCAGGTCTGGTTTAGTTGTCGAATTTACTGTTTACTGAAAACTTTCCCTTGTTTTAAGTTTAGGTGTGGCAAGGGCAAGTCTATTTTAATCACACTTAAACACTTTAACCTGGTAGGAAACATTATAATTATGTCAACTCGATATAAACGTACCAATTGGGTACGACGATTGGAGGACTTTTCCTCCGCTTGTTCAAGTGGTTTTAGACTTGGGCGAGGGTTAATGGCGGGTTTGCTCGCTACGGTGGCAGTGGCATCGACTACGGGGGCTAGTTCCCTGAAATCTCCTGCGTCTATTTGGCGTGGTGTTGTGTTTGTTGTTCTTGTTGTGGGTATGATGGCGATGGGGCGTGGTGCTTGGGCAGCTGTGAATATGCCAGACAATACTCCTATTATTGACCTTACAACACCTGAACAAGAATTTGATAAATGTGCAGACAAATGTCGAGATGAACAGTGTGAACTTGAGAACACTCAATGTATTACTGGCAATGATCCTCAATATGACTCGTGTATGTCTGCTTGTGATGAGCAACACAATGCTGCCAAAAGTAGTCTTTCAACTTCTTCGTCATCATATGCACCCGGACCGGTTGGAAGTGGCCCTACAAATGTACCCAATAATATTGGAACTGGCTCTTCAACTTCCTCGTCATCAGCCGATAATAACGAGTCTAATCAAACTTTTGATTACACCCTCACTATTACCAAAGAAGGTAAAGGAAGCGGTACTATCACCAGTACTCCTATAGACATTGCTTGTGATGCAAATAGTACAGATTGCGAACAAGGCTATATTACTGGTACGCCTGTCACTCTAACTGCCGCACCTGATGATGATTCTAGTTTTAGAGGATGGAGTGGTGCTTGTGGGGGGCTTAATTTTGGAGAAGTTATCCTACATCGAGATAATACCACTATTGTAGCAATGGATGATAATAGAAGTTGTACAGCACATTTTTTTGGTGCAGAATCTACTTTGATAGAACTTATGATAGATACAGCTATTTTTGGTATTTTATCTGCTGTTGCAATACCTAGCTACGATCTCTATATAGATAAATCGAAAGTTTCGGAGGCTTTTGGACTACTAGTTGGTATTAAAACTTCAGCAGAAGTATGGATGGCTGATTTTGGAGAATGGCCTACTGACATTACGCAATTAGATGTGGTAACTAACGGCCAATATGTTGATGAAGTCTGGTTAGAAGATTATGTGGTAAAAGCACAGATGAAATCTGATGCAGGTGATCGGATCGCAGATGGTATAATCACATTTGCTTTTGATTCCGAAAATCAAACGTGGCAATGTACCTCCAATCTACCTAAAGCTGTTTTGCAAAAAGATTGTGAATCTTCCTTTCAAGAAATGCCAACGCCATCATTTTCTTTAAATATATCGAATAATGCTGAAGGTGGTAGTGTTTCTAATACTCCTACTGGTTTTCCTAAAATTTATGGAGGAATTAACTATTCGCCTGACACAGAAGTTACCTTAACTGCTATACCTGATGCTGGATTTGTTTTCAACTATTGGGTTTGCACTGATGATGATTCAATTAATCGTACAAATCCAAGAATAGTTCAGATGGATAAAGGCAGAAGTTGTAGTGTAACTTTTGTACCAGCTCAGACATTAAATATTACCAAAACAGGTAATGGTTCTATTACTAGCAATCCTGCTGGTATTGATTGCGGTACAGATTGTGAGCAAGATTATGCTACTAATGCACCAGTTGTTTTAACTGCGACACCTGCTAATGGTGCTACGTTTATAGATTGGACTGGTGGAGATGATTGTAGTGGTACAAATCCAATTACTGCGGTAACGATGGAAGAGGCTAAGAGTTGTACAGCTAACTTTACCACATCAACAATTGTCACATTGAAACCAACTTCTGTTCCTAGCAAAGTCTGCAAAGGACAAAGTTTCGATGTAACTTTTGGTGTGGAAACCACAAAAACGATTGGTGCGATGCAAGCAAAGCTTAACTTCGACCAAAGTTTGTTAAACCTTTCTACCAAAGCTGTTAGTTTAGTAGCCGGTGGAACCGCAGGAGTAACAGGGTTTGATAGTGCTACTTTTACCGCATTGTGGTCAGCTAGTTCAGGAATGAAACCTCCAATAGATATTCCTGTTGGTACTACCCCTCTGTTCAAAGTGACTAACCTCATTCCAACAACAGTGGGAACGCTTAATTTCGATTTTAACTCTTCACAAACTTGGAGTAAGAATGTAGTTGAAATTGATGGGCTTGGATTGTATGAAGCGGGTCAACCTGATCCACTTACCCAAACCAATCAGAGTTTACAAATAACGGTTGAAGATTGTGGTAGTTCTCCTGGCAAAATCTCCAAAAAAGTAAGCGGAATATTAGCTTCTGTTGCTATTCCTGCTTATACTGACTATATCAGTGAATCAAAACCAGAGGTAAACATGGCTTTTGTTGCTGGTGGTGGTCTATGGGATTATTTCGTTAGGTTAATGAATCATATCACTTGTTGTGGTAATTGCCCTGATTATAATGATCAACCTGCAAGAACAAATTGTATAAACAAATGTAATAATAAGTACGGGATGAACAGCTTTTTAGGAACAAATGTAATTTCCGGTACAATTCAAAAGGATGAAACGGTAACAACTAAATACGCCATGTCTGCATATACTACTTCCTCATATATGCCAAAGCATTTAGCAAGAAGAATGACTACCTATGCCGTAACATGGCCGGGTAGCGATTTAGACTTGGCTATTACCACACCGTCTGGTAAGAAACTCACTCCTTCCAGCCCAGAAGTACTAGCATATTCGGAAGAAGAAACGGCTGAGTATTATGTTGTTGCCAGCGATGAAGAAGGTGATTGGTTAGTTGATGTCACTGGTATAGAAGTTGATGAAGGTGGCGAACCTTATGAACTAACTGTTGTCTCTGTTGATGGTGCTGAACTGCTTAACCAGCTAACTGAAGATACAGATAGTGATGGCTTGCCTGACTTATGGGAAGAACACTTCTTTGGTGATTTAACCCAAGATGGTAACGCTGACAGCGATGGTGATGGCGTATCTAATTTACGGGAATTTCAAGAAAATTTGAATCCAGTTAATGAAGATACTGACGGCGATGGTAAACTGGATGGAGATGAAATCACTGTTGCACCAGCATCGTGCCAACTCTACGCCGTCAATGACAAAGGACTCAACAACTCGCAGTTCTTCACAGTGA
>JAOZSV010000169.1 GCA_029939505.1 Thiotrichaceae bacterium
CGCTTAAACATCGCCGCTTAGAAATCCGTTTCAAAAATCGGATTTCTTAAACATCTTGGAAACATAGTGCGTAACATCAGTTAATGAGTTTTAGACTTTTCCTGAGACCTGACAGGTTTCTAAAACCTGTCAGGTCTGTCATTTTCCTGAGACCTCTGTCATTTTCCTAAGACCTGACAGGTTTCTCAAACCTGTCAGGTCTGTCATTTTCCAAAATCAAAAACCACTATGACACAACCCTTTCCTACTTCCCCTAATACAACTCCCCCACCGCAACCCATCAAATGGTTCAAAAATGAAAAAACCGCTGAATGGACAAAAGCAGATAGCATCACATTGCTGGCACAAGCAGATTTATTACTTTTCATAGCACAAATGTTTGCGCCGCCTTCAGCAGAATTGCAGAAAATGCTAGAAATAGAAGTACCTGATATTAAAGAATTATTACAAAAATCAGGTATTTCTGAACCGAACCGTCTTGAAGAACTATTTCAACAAATTCGTCAGCAAGCACAGGGCTTGGATACTTGGGCGGGAGAATATAATCGTTTATTTGAAACCAACGTCGCCTGCTCTATCAATGAAACGGGAATTATTCGGCGCGATAAAGGCGTGATTTTAGCTGATATTACCGGTTTTTATAATGCTTTCGGTTTCAAACTCTCTGAAAAAGCCACAGAAAAAGCAGACCATTTAACCGGTGAACTTGAATTTGTCGCCATGTTATTGGTGATGTTAGCCCAGACGCAAGATGAAGAAGCACTGCGTACCACCCACCATGCACTCAATTCATTTAGCTTTGATCATATTGGCGAATGGCTACCAATGTTCTGTGAACGGCTCACAGAAGCAACGAGTTTGTCCTTTTACCAACATCTCGCTAAATTACTGCAAGGTGTTTGGAATGAAGTAGTTGCCATCAATAGTTTGCCAATACCGGAGGAAGAAATGATGGAATTGCCAGAAGATGATGGAACCCCTTATGAATGTGATATGGCTGAAAAAATGTAAGATATTCTCCGAACAATAATTTATGAAAATTCAATAATACTCGACGAGGTTTTAGTCTTAAAAGAAAACCTCGTCACTAAACCTGACCGGTTTTTAAAACCGGTCAGATTTGGCTTTGAAAATTATTCAGAAATGATTTTTATATCCTTCTCAAGTGCAGCCAACAAAAGTTGCATATCATCAGGTAAAGGCGCAACCCATTGTACCCACTCACCTCTACTCGGATGAACAAATCCTAATCGCTCGGCATGTAATGCTTGACGCGAGAATGTTCGCAAAGTTTCTTTAAACGTCTCACTACTATTTGGCGGTATTCGCAAACGTCTATCATATACCATGTCGCCTACAACCGGATAACGTTTATAAGCCAAATGAACGCGAATTTGATGAGTACGCCCTGTCTCCAATTGTACTCGCAAAAGAGTATGAGCGCGGTAACGTTTGATAATACGATAATGCGTTATTGCAGATTTACCCTTCTTTATTACCACTGCCATACGAGTACGATGTGTCGGATGTCGCCCAATAGGCGCATCTATCGTACCACCTGCCACCAACACACCTGTCACAATCGCATGATATTCTCTCATAAACTCATGCTTTTGCAATTGTGCCACCAAATGGGTATGTGCAGACAAAGATCGCGCAACCACCAATACACCACTCGTATCCTTATCAAGACGGTGAATAATACCCGCGCGGGGCAACTGTGCCAATTCAGGTGCGTGATTGAGCAACGCATTAACTAAAGTATTATCTTGATTACCGGCACCTGGATGTACAACCAAATTTGCTGGTTTATTAACAACTAATATATCTTCATCTTCATAAAGTAGGGTAAGCGGCAAAACTTGAGGTTGCCAAGGCACTTCTTCCTCAAGCTGTGCAGTCATCTCTACCACTTCACCTCCCTTCACTTTATCTTTACAACGCAGGGTATTCCCATTGATTAAGACATATCCATCGCGTATCCATTGTTGCAAACGCGCCCGTGAATAGGATGGAAATAGCATTGCTATCGCCTTATCAAACCGATAACCTACCATATCTTGTGGAATTATTGTGTTAAAATAAATTGTCGTCATTGTTTACTTTTTTTGGTAAATATAATAGTATATAGAAATCCAACGCTTTCGCTTTGGAATAGGAATCCAACGCTTTCGTTTTGGATTTGGAAAATTTTTTGGAGTCCAAACCTTTAGATTTGGACATGAAAGGAAATACCGTGATTGAATTTGAAGGACAAATCTGGGCTGCACAAGACAATGATGAAGTCCATTTTATTTGTACCACGAAACGGATTAAAAATAAGATTCAAGTTCTTAATGAAAAAGGGCGCGATACGCGCTTATCCGAAGACAAGCTGCTATGGCAACATCCAAATATCGCCCAAAATGCTAATGATTGGCAAGAGAAATTAACAAAGATTCAAGCCACGGTAAAATCACTGCATGATGACATTGACATCTCGTTGTTATGGGAAACAGCCTTAGAATTGGAAATTTCTGAAATCAGCGAATTAGCAGACTTATATTTTGGGAAAGAGATTACCACCGAACATTTTGTCGCATTATGGGAAATATTAGCTGAAAGTCGTTTATACTTTAAGCGAAAACGTCAAAACTGGGAACCACGTACCGCCAAACAGGTTGAAGAGTTAAAAACGCAACAAGCGCGTGAATTCGCACGGATAAGAGCGGAGGCACTCGCCCACGATTGGTTGCAAAAAATGACCAAATTTCCTGTTCCCGCTGTATTGAATTTGACTATTGCGCCAGAAAAAAGCGAACCGTTTCAAGTCATAGATGTTCCTAAAGACATTATACCATTTATTGAACGTTTAGAATGCTGGTTACGGGGTGATACTGATAAATATCTCGAAAACTTAGTCAATCGCGCTGCCTCAACAGTAAAAATGAATCCGCGTGACTTTGTCTTTGAAGTCTTGCAAAAAATCGGACGCTTACCGACTCATGCGGATCGTGATGTCATCGTCGCGGGCTTAAAACCAGAATTTTCCTCTTCTGTCAACGAATTTGCACAAACCGTCGAACCTTGGCAACCTGCTGAAACACAAAACATTACCGAACTCTTATTCAGCATTGATGATGAAGAAACCCGCGAAGTTGATGACGCACTCGCCATCGAACGCGAAGGCCTACTTTGGAAAATCACCATCGCCATTGCTGATCCCGCCAGTGTCATCCATAATGATGATATATTAGATCGGGAAGCCATGCGGCGCGGCACTACCGTCTATTTACCCACACAAACCGTATTGATGTTACCTGAAAGGATTTCTTGTGACGTGGCCAGTTTAAGCGTAGGGCATGTACGTTCATCGCTTGTTATACGGGTGTGGATGGATGAGGGAGAAATCAAAAAAAGCAGCATAAGTCGGGAAGCAATACGGGTATTAAGACGTTTAAATTACAGCGAAGCCGATAAACTCATTAAGCAGGGAGAAGAGGACACTGCTCGGTATTTGCGCGAATTATCAACCTGTGCAAAACACTTGTCCGCTCATCGTATAAAAGAAGGCGCATTTAGCTTGCAACGTCCAGAATACAAAATTAGTCTTAAAGAAGGCAATCTAACAGTCACTATAATTGACAAGGAATCCCCAAGTCGTTTATTGATTGCAGAAATGATGATTTTAGCCAATCACATTGCCGCCAAATATGCCTATCGCCATCAAGTACCTATCATTTATCGTGTTCAAGATCACCCATTGGAACCCATTAGCAAAGAAATGCTTGCTGATCCGCTTAGTTTCTATAAAATTCGTAAATTTTTAGGTCGTTCTTCATTATCATTGCAAGCAGGAGGACATAGCGGTTTAGGTTTATCCATGTACACACAGTTGACCTCTCCGCTACGCCGATTTGCAGACTTAGTCATGCAAAGACAACTGATGGCACATTTGGTTGGAGAAGAATTACCCTACAGTAAAGACAACTTATTTAAAGTCTTAGAAACCGCAGAACGCACTGCCCGCGAATCCCGTTCAATTGAAAACGAAGCGAAAAAACGCTTACTGATGCAATATTTAAAACAGATTTGGGGCAATAAGCCCTTAGAAATCATTGCGATTAATGAAGTCAAAGGCGGGTATAAAGTCGAAATGCAGCCATGGGGAATCGAAGCGTATTTAGCCACATCAAGCTATTTAGAAAATGGTCAAAAAGTAGAAGCGGTTATTGATAAAATTCGTGTTAAGGCAGGGAGTGTTCGTTTGAAATTAAGCTGAGAATGCGCAAATTATATATTATGGAGTTCAACGCTTTAGCTTTGATCGCTAATAATTTGAACACGCCCAAAGCTAAAGCGTTGAACTCCAAGCCCAAAGCTGAAGCGTTGAACTCCAATTAAACGGCTATGGGTGCTTTAATATGTGGATGAGCTTGGTAGTCAACCATTTCAAAATCTTCAAATTGATAAGCAAAAATCGGGTTGGGTTTAATTCTTATTTTTGGCAGAGGATACGGTGTTCTCGTTAATTGCAATCTAGCTTGTTCCAAATGGTTCATATAGAGATGAACATCGCCGCCTGTCCAAACAAAATCTCCGACGGCTAAGTCACATTCTTGTGCAGTAAGATGAATGAGTAAGGCGTAACTGGCGATATTAAACGGTAAACCGATTAGTACATCTGCTGATCTTTGATATAATTGACAAGATAGCTTTCCGTCAGCCACGTAAAATTGAAACAAGGTATGGCAGGGTTCTAAAGCCATCTTATCAAGTTCTCCCACATTCCAAGCGGAGACAATCAGACGGCGAGAATTAGGATTGCTTTTAATTTGGCTAATCACTTTGGATATTTGATCAATTGATTGACCGTCTTGTACCGGCCAAGAACGCCATTGTTTTCCATAAATTGGCCCTAATTCCCCGTCTTTTCCACTCCATTCATCCCAAATATGAACACCGTTATCATTGAGATACTTAATATTGGTATCCCCACGTAAAAACCATAATAGTTCGTAAATAATGCTCCGTATATGTAACTTCTTCGTTGTGAGCAGTGGAAAACCTTCGGACAAATCAAAGCGCAATTGTCGCCCAAAGAGAGAAAGTGTTCCCGTTCCTGTTCTATCCTCTTTTTTTATTCCATTATCCAAAATATCCTGCATTAATTCTAAATATTGTTTCATTCTCAATTCTCAACTACTAATTTTGGGTTGCTTTGAACCAGCAATCAGTTCATGAACATGCGACAGTAACTCTTTGCGGTTATAAGAGTCTTTCTGAAAAATCATTTCCACATTGCTGCTTTGAAGACGTGCTTGTTGTTCGGAAGTCAGATGACTGGAAGTTAATACGACAACTGGAATAGATTGCCATTTTTCGTTTTTACGCAAATGGATCAAAAATTCATACCCGTTCATAACGGGCATCATTAAATCCAATAGAATCAGAGCCGGTTTTTTATTGTCAATATGCTCTAAGGCAATTTTACCATTTTCCGCCTTAAATACGCGCAAACCTGCGTGTTTTATCATTTCTGCCATCACTTCGAGGATGAGCGTATCATCTTCAACGAGCATGACTAAGCCTTGTGAATCATCACCAATATGATATTTTTCTAAAATGACGGCGAGTTGTTCATGGCGTACTGGTTTTATAAGGTAATCTGTCGCGCCAAGCACAAATCCTTTCTCTTGAAGTTCTTCCATCGACATCATAATGACTGGAATATCCGCCAAAAGGGGATCACTTTTCAGCGTCGCAAGTACCTTCCATCCATTTGTACCTTGCATATTGACATCAAGAATGATGGCATCGGGACGGAGTTTTTTCGCCAGTCTAAGTCCTTCTTTTCCTCCAGCAGCCACTGCGACAGCATAGCCCAGTTTGCTGAGATAATTTTTTATAAATTCCCGCACGTTTGGATCTTCATCAATCGCCAAAACGATACCTTCTCCTTCTAACGAAGAAACTTCAACGGGCAGCTTAAAATCACTGACGATGGTGGGCAATAGTATAGTAAACATACTGCCATGTCCAAATTCGCTTACTACGCTAATATTTCCACCCATCATTTCAGTAAATTCTTTAGTAATCGTCAAACCTAAACCTGTCCCACCGTATTCGCGAGTGGTCGAATAGTCCGCTTGTGTAAAGGGCTGAAACAGTTTCTTTTGCTGCTCTACTGTCATACCAATACCGTCGTCTGTCACGCAAAAACGAATTTCATCTTCGTCCTCTTTGTTTTTTTGATGGAAGAGTTCTATGGTGATGAAACCGTTTTCTGTGAATTTAGCGGCATTACTGAGCAAATTTAAGAGAATCTGACGCAATTTAGTCAAATCGGCGTACATTTCGCCCAATGCATCATCACATTTGACGGTGAGGGTGTTACCCTTTTTCTCTATCAGTGGTTGAATCGTATTGACTACTTCCTTAAAAATAATGCTGATTTCAAATGTTTCAAGAAATAACTCCATCTTGCCGGCTTCAATTTTAGATAAATCCAACACATCGTTGATCAAGCCTAATAATTGTTTACCGGCGGATTGTATGCGCTGTAAGTCTGGAATGAAATCGTCTTGCGCTAAATCTTCCGCTTCTTCTTCTAAGATTTCACTATAACCGATGATGGCATTCAAAGGTGTTCGTAGTTCGTGGCTCATATTAGCCAAAAACTGACTTTTAGCGAGATTAGCGGCTTCAGCAGTAGCGCGAGCGTTTTCTGCCGTATTTTTAGCATCATATAGAGCGGCTTCTGCTTGCTTGCGTTCATTAATTTCCGTCTTTAATTGCTGATTGATGCTAGAGAGTTCGGCAGTACGTTCTTGCACCCGTTGTTCTAATTGATCATGTGCTTCTTGTAATTTGCTCTCTATTTGTGTTCTTTCAAGAATTTCTTGTTTAAGCTTTTTATTCGCTTCTAAAAGTTCAGTAGTGCGATTCCGAACTTTGTGTTCTAATTCTTTATTATGTTGTTGTTCTTGTTCAATGAAGCGTATATAAGTTCTAATTTTGCCAATTAATTGAGAGCGATCAATGGGTTTAGTCAGATAATCTGCTGCACCGATAGCAAAACCTTCTTGTTGAAATTCTTCAGATTTATAAGCAGCCGTTAGAAATACAATAGGAATATGTTGAGTCCTTTTCCGCGAGCGAATTAATTTTGCGGTTTCAAAACCATCCATTTCAGGCATTTGCACGTCAAGGATTATCAAATCCACTTTTTCTTGTAAAAGTGTTTGTAGGGCATTTATTCCCGATTCGGCTTCAATAATGTGTGCTTTAATATGTTCGTCGATGAGAGTATGTAGAGTGAAGAGATTATTTTTGTTATCATCAACAATAAGAATATTAAGTGGCTCTTCTTTTTGCATATTTATTAACCTATTAAGATTTCATTCCGGTTGCGAGTGACTTTTCTGAGAAGCTATAGGAAACGGTGTACTCTTCTTGAATGATTGACCATCGCCAGCAAATAAGGACCGATTTGTTCTAAAGGTAAAATTTTATCGACTTTTGTTGCGGCTATCGCCGCTTTTGGCATGGCATCCGCCTCAGCCGTTGTGGGTTCTTGCACAATCACATATCCCCCGTTTTCTTTAATGTTTTTAACGCCTTGGCTACCATCGTTATTGGCACCCGTTAGAATAATAGCAATGAGCTTGTCTTGATAAGCATAGATCGCGCTTTCAAATAAAACATCCACAGACGGACGGGCAAAATTCACATGTTTATCTATTGAAAGTGATAAACTGCGATCTTCTTCTATGAGTAAATGATAATTGGGGGGGGCAATATATACAGCGTTAGTTATCGTCTCTTTTTCATCCGCTTGTTTGACTTTTAATTCACATTTTGTACTCAAAATATGCGCGAGATAACTGTCGGAATGGGGATGTAGATGTTGTACAATGATAATCGGCAATGGAAATTCGCTAGGTAGTGCTGCTAAAACGGAACTCAGCGCGTGAATCCCGCCTGCTGATGAGCCTATAACCACCGCTTCAAATAGATTAATCTCATTTTTCATCTTTAGTACAATTTGCGATAAATTCTTTCTTCTTTAACCACTTCTTTAAAAGCATCAGAAGTTTTTGAAAAGTAGATACTTTCTTTGGAACCGAGACAAAGAAAACTGTCTTTGCCCAAGCTATCAAAAAAGAGTTTTAAAACTCTGTTTTGCAATTCACTATTAAAATAAATCAATACATTCCGGCACAGAATTAAATTCATTTCTCCAAAAACGCCATCTATGGCTAGGTTATGATCTGAAAATAAAATATTTTTTTTAAGTGATTTGTCCATAACAACATGATCATAATGTGCGACATAATAGTTTGAAAAAGATTCTAAGCCGCCTGATTTTTGATAGTTTGCGGTGTATTGTTTAAGTTTGTTGATCTTGAAAATGCCTTCTTTGGCTTGCTTTAATATCACTTCGTTCATATCTGTCGCATAAATTTGGGTGTTGTCATATAACCCTTCTTCTTTTAAAATAATCGCCATTGAATACGCTTCTTCCCCACTGGAACAGCCGGCATGCCATATTTTAAGAAAAGAATGTTGTTTTAACTTTGGTATCACATATTTTCTGAGTGCTAAATAAAAACTGGGATCACGAAACATTTCTGTAACATTGATGGACATATCTAGTAATAATCGGTCAAAAAAATGTACATCATAAAGTAGTTTGTGTTGCATGGCGGAAAGGCTTTCTAGTCCTTCTTTGAGAAGTCGGTGATTAATCCGCCGTTTGAGTGACGCTTTTGAATAATTTCTAAAGTCGTAGCCGTATTTTAGGTAAATGGCTTGTAATAGTAATTGTAATTCTATGTTTTGGGTTTCAATATCGTTCATTTGATTTTGATTGAGCAAAATAATGAGTACAACGGATTTAGGAATGAAACGGATTTTAAAAAACGTTCCACATTAACACTATGATTTTATTATATTTAATCTGTTTATTCAGTTAATCCGTTGTACTCAATGCGTAAGAACTTTTTGAAAAAACTGGGTTTCTTATCTCTTTTAGGTTTTTGGGATAAAGTTCCACCGATTTCATCGGTGGCTATTCATGTTTAACCCCTTGGGGGTTGAAACTAACCCCAACGGGGTGAAATGTGAATAGCCACCGATGAAATCGGTGGAATTTAGAAGCACCCTGCGTCACATCAGTTACTTAGTGACTTTCACATTCAGAGTATCTAGTGTTTCAAGGGTTATTCCCCCGACGGGTAGCCCTTTTGCACGCTGATATTTCTTAACAGCCAATAGCGTTCTTGAGCCAATAACCCCATCAACTCTCCAGGGATTAAAGCCAGCACGACGCAGTGCAAGTTGTAAACGCTTGATGTTTTCTTGCGTCATGTTGGTTTCGCATAGCACAGGGCGCCATACTAATTCAGATTCAGAGACTTTAACTCGCGTAGAAACCGTTCCATATATCGCTGGCATTTGAGTGTCACGAGTTTCAGCAGGAGCAGTCTGCACTTTTACCCGAATCGTTTTGTATTGTGCGGGAATTTCTACCTTGCGAGTTTGTGCAGGTGTCTTTAACACTTTCATACGCACAGCCTTATACTTTGCAGGAATCGTCACTTTGCGCGTTTGCGCGGGTGTTTTTAATACGCGCTTACGCATCTTTTTGTATTCTGCTGGTATTTTAGTCTTGCGGATTTGAGCAGCTGTCTTTAAAACCTGTTTACGCACAGTCTTATACTTGGCAGGTATATTGATTGTACGAGTTGTAGCAGGCTTTTTCAGTACCTGTGTACGCACGGTTTTGTATCTAGCGGGTGAAACGACTACTGTACGAGTGGTTTCTGCTCTATTAATCACTTGTTTCGTGATGGTTTTATACGTGGCAGGGACTTCTACTAGACATAAGATTTCACCCGTTTTTTCATCACGCCTGGTGATTTGACTGATCAATCCGCTACCCTTTTTCCAAACGGTATGAGCAGGTTTGTCAATCACTCTTTCTTTCACCGTTTTGTAGGAAGCGGGTATTGTTTTCAGCGCCGTTACCTTTTCTTGTATCAACACTTTTTTGTTAACAAAAGCGTATTTCGCGGGGATTGTTTTAATGCGTTCGCCGGGTTCATTGACTAACACACGTTCAGTTACCCACTTATATTTGGCAGGAATGGTTTTAATGCGTTCGCTGGCTTCTTTGAACAAGACACGTTCTGTTACCCACTCGTATTTAGCAGGAATTGTCTCAAAGCGTTCACCAGCTTCTTTGATTAGCACACGTTTATTTTCCCAGTCATATTTAGCAGGAATAGTTTTAATGCGTTCACCCGCTTCTGTGACGACGACACGCTTTTCCTGCCAAGTGTATTGTGCAGGTTTAACGTTCTGTTTACGGGTATAAGCATCCCGTTTAAGAACACGCTTTGTCTCCGTTTTGTACTTGGGTGAGATTGATACCCGTGCATAACATTCGCCAGGTCGCGCGTTTTTTGGCACTGCTGAAAGGCGATGCGATGAGGCACCTGTCGTCATTCCCGTCGTCCTGCTTGTTGTACGCAGACGAGTTTGTTTTTCCTCCTCTTTTACAAGCCTTGCTTTGAGTAAAGCAATTTCTTCATTCTTGCTTTCCACTATAGCTTGTTGTTGTTTGATTTCTTCAGCAACACAGGATTGGGAGCAATTAGTTGGATCCGTTGTCATTGTACTGCATCCACCTAGCGTAAGGCTTGTCAGTACAATTGACAAGGCAAACTTTTTGCTGTTGTCAAATCGTTTTGTCATCATGTTTGATACTCCATTAATTAAGAAAGGTATAAGAACTTTTTAAGACTTTAATGTCAAAGGGGGTTGGTATTTCTTTAATAGAAATAGAATATTGGGAATCGTTTGAAAACGCAAAAAATATTCAATAGACATCTTTCCTATTAAATCAAATTTACTTTTATAATCAAGTATTTAAACAATAATCGTGTTTTTTTATAAATCATTGAATTTTAAAGAATTAATGCTATTTAGGAAAGATGTCTAATTTATAGATTATACGCCACCAACAATAAATTTTAACTCAATAAAAACAGTCATTTAAACTTATGAGGTTCTTGCAAAACTCTGAACACACGAGGTTTAAGAAATCCGATTTTTGAAAAAATCGGATTTCTAAGTCAGCTCGAA
>JAOZSV010000170.1 GCA_029939505.1 Thiotrichaceae bacterium
GTATTAATAGGAGTCCAACGCTTCAGCTTTGGGTATTAATAGGAGTCCAACGCTTTAGCTTTGGGCAAGATTTTAGACAAGTTAATATTATGAAAAAAAAAGCAAAAACGCCCAGCAATACAATTGGTTTAAACAAAAAAGCCCGTTTTGATTATTACTTACAAGAACGTTTTGAAGCAGGTATCGTCTTAGAAGGCTGGGAAGTGAAAAGCCTTAGAGCAGGGCGATTACAACTCCGTGATACTTACGTGCTTATCAAAAATAACGAATTATGGCTACTCGGAGCAGTCATTACGCCAATGGAAGCCGCCTCTTCACATATTAACACAGAACCCCAACGCACACGTAAATTACTCCTGCATCGTTCCGAAATAAATAAACTCGCAGACGTATTAGAACGCAAAGGCCACGCATTAATTCCCTCTGCAATGTATTGGAAACAAGGCCGCGCCAAAGTAGAAATCGCTGTTGGTAAAGGTAAAAAAGAATATGATAAGCGTGATACCGAAAAAGAACGCGATTGGCACCGCGAAAAAGAACGTTTATTAAAGAAGTAAAAATTGTGTTACAATAAAAAATGCACTATCAATAAGGAACATGCACAACTTTTACAACGTTGCTTCAAACCTGACAGGTTTTTAAAACCTGTCAGGTTTATAGTTATCCAGATAAATATTGCGACTTAAAAATCCTTTAGAAAGATTTTTTGCAGGACTTTTCTGGATAACTATAGTTATCAATTTGATGCACATTCCTAACTATAGATTGTCAGGTAAATAACTTCAAAAAACCTGTCAGGTATTCAAGACCTGACAGGTTATCGTGTGAAATGATTTTTCTGAATATCTATATCAGTTGGCTGAATCTATGGAATTATTAGAACGCGCCCGTATTTTGGCAGCACTGCCAAAAAAAACAAAGCAACACCTAATCCTTCTGGAAATCCATTCAGTACTAGATTCAACAAATAGTTATGCTTTACAATACAAAGGAGCAATGCCTTATGCCTGTTTAGCAGAATATCAGACAGCTGGACACGGACGGCACGGAAGACAATGGATTTCACCAATGGGCAGTGGGCTTTGTTTATCCCTTAAACAACGGGTTCAAAACAAACCATTATCGGGATTAAATATTGCCTTAGCAGTAACAGTAGTGCGAGTATTGCATTTATTAGGAGCCACTGATGTCGGCATAAAATGGCCTAATGATATTTTATGGCAAGGTCGCAAATTAGCAGGCTTATTATTGGAAAGTGGAAAAAATAGCGAGATTGTCTTTGGAATAGGCATAAATGTTAAAATGCCTGAATGTAACAGTAATATCAATCAACCTTGGGTAGATTTATATTCTATACTAGGGCAAACGTCACCATCACGCAATATATTAGCCGCAAAAATCATTGAACACTGTTTGCAAACTTTAACAAACTATCCGCAACTTGGATTGAGTGCATTTCAACAAGACTGGCATCGTTTTGATCTCAGCTATGGGCAATTAGTCACATTGGAAACTCCTCAGATTGAAAATAAAACATACTCGACAGGAATCGCTTGCGGAATTGACGAAGAAGGTGCTTTACTATTGCAAATTGGTAATCAAAAACGGCGTTATGTTGACGGAGAAGTCAGTTTACGATTATGAAGCTCCTAGTCGATATAGGCAATAGCTCAATTAAATGGGCGATCCTTGAACAGGATAATTTAGGAGTCCAAAAACGCCTCTTATCTCAAGGTGACAATTTAGAGCATATCCTAACGAAAGCCTGGCGTGATATACCCTTATCAAGTATATGGGTATCCAACGTGGCAGCACCCCAAAAGGCAGAAATCCTCTCCCATTGGCTCAACACCCATTGTGGACTCACACCAACTTTTATCAAAACATCTCGCTATGCCTGTGGAGTCAAAAATGGTTATAAAAATCCCGAACAACTGGGCGTTGATCGTTGGTTAGCACTCATTGGTGCCTACCAATTAGAAAAAACCGCACTTTGTGTAATAGATTGCGGCACTGCGGTAACGCTAGACGTGCTATCTGCCAATGGTTATCATCAAGGTGGACTCATCATGCCAGGCGTGACGACAATGCACAATGCTTTATTTAAAGATACACATAAGTTATCCCACCTTAAAAAAACGGATAACAGAGACAACCCATTTTTGGCACAGGATACCTCTATGGGCATTACATTAGGCACTTTATATGCCATAATAGGTTTAATAGAATACGTGATACATACTTTAGAAAAGCAAGGAAATCAGCTAAAACTAATACTCACGGGTGGTAGTGCCACTGCGTTAGAATCATTATTGCAGAAGCCCTATCAGCTAGTACCTGATCTGGTATTACAGGGCATAAAAGCTGTTGTAAAACAATCATTATGAGAACTTTAGCCTTACTATTATTATTGTTAAATATTGGCTTTTTGATTTGGCAACTTGGGTTATTACCTTGGCTACCTTGGCAAGCTGAACAATTTAGGCAGTTCAATCAGCCCAACTCATCTTCTGAAGCAGGTAATTTGCCACAATTGCTATTAATCGGTGAATCCAACGCGAAAACTGAAGCTAAAAAAATTCAGAACTCTGTTGAAGATACCACTTCAAAACCAAAATATGGCGAAAATATTGCGTATAAAAAAGAAATAACAGCACCCAAAAAAGAGTCTGCTATTAAACCTTTAACAGAAAAACCAGCAGAATCACCTCCAGAAAACACGACTATAGTATCAACATTAAAACAGATTGCAGGTTTATCAACATCAACCACCAATAACTCATCGGCTGAAAAGAAATCAAAGGATGAAGAAGTCACATCTGCATTAACAAAACCAGTCGCAAAAAAATCACCAAAACCTGAAACCTCTGTTTGTTTTCAAGCGGGCCCATATTCCCAGATGAATACCCCTAAAAAAATCGCTAACTGGTTGAAAAAAAAAGAAAATATCATTGTCGAAGTGCAAAATCGCCAAACGCAAGTAGTCAAATCAACATGGGTCTATTTGCCCCCTTTTCAAGGGAAATTAGCAGCCAATCGTACCCAACAACGTCTCAATCAGCTTGGCATTACTGATCATGCCATAGTGACAAAAGGCCAATTTAATAATGCGATTTCATTAGGCTTATACCGTTCTCCCCTTTATGCCAAAAAACGTATTAAACAATTAGTTGCCAAAGGGTTCAAAAATGTTAAAACACAAAAACGCTATAAAAATGAGATCACATACTGGTTAGGGATAAAAATGTCCACTGAACAAAGTCAATTATTAAAAAATACATTAAAAAAAAGGTTGAAAGGGCATCAACTTGAATTATGTGACTCAATTGCTTTGAAGAAATAAAAATGTTTTAATATATTAAAAATTAATAATAAATTAAAAAATAATGTGTATAATTTAGGGAACTTCAGCTTTTTTTAGCATTCGAGGTTGTAACGACTCAACCTTGAAATCAATTTCAAGGCTAACGCTAATAAAGCCAGCTAAACAACTCAGTCTTCTTTCAGAAGACTTTAGTCTTCTTTAGCTTTCAGCCTTGAAATTGATTTCAAGGCTGAGTCGTTACTAAAAAAACTTTAGTCGAGGTTTGAGTTTTTCTTCAAAAAACTCAAACCTCGACTCGAATATTACTCCATAAGTGACAACTATAAAATCACCCACCGGATCAAACAATTGATGGGTTTAATTTTATGACTGAAAAAATGCCAACTATTGTAGTCGTAGATGACAGCGCAACGTCAATTTCTGTGTATCAGTTCAGCATTGAACCATTGGCTGTTAATTTTATTGGATTCAAATCTTCAGAAGAAGCGCTTCCTTATCTACAAGAACATCAACCTGATTTATTGTTTTTAGATATTATTATGCCAGGAATGGATGGACTCACTTTATTAAGACATTTACGGAACATTGCCCATCAAAAAGATACGTCTGTAATTATGGTCACATCCAAAGATTATGCACAAGATCGTAAAATTGCTAAACAATTGGGCGCCATTGATTTTCTTATAAAACCTTTACGTTTTAAAGAAATTCGTGACCTGGTTTGTAAATATGTTAATAATGTTCAAGAAAAATCGTCAACCTAATTATGAATGCTGATGACTTAAATTATATACGCTTTTGGGGTGTTCGTGGTTCCTTTCCATCGCCATTTGGAAGTCACATGCGGGTGGGGGGCAATACTTCATGTGTCGAATTACGAGCAGATGGTCATATACTGATTTGTGATGGTGGTTCAGGCATTATTCCGTTCGGCAATACACTGGTGGCACAATCAGAAATTAAAGAATTGACGATCATTTTGACCCATTACCACTGGGACCATATTTCTGGTTTACCCTTTTTTGTGCCAGCTTTTGTGCCGGGCTGGAAGATTAATATTTTTGCCCCCGGCGACAGTAAAGAAGAAATCGAAAGGCGCATTTCGGGACAAATGGTTGACCCCTATTTCCCTGTTGAAGTTGAAACATGGATGGCAGATATTCACTATCTAAGTGCGCCTAATAATCAACTGGAATATGGGCCATTTAAAATTGAGGCTTTTAATGTACACCATCCAGGTAGCACCTTTGGCTACCGTATTAAGGTACATGACAAAACCATTATTTATGCCTCCGACAATGAACTTAAGTTTATAGAACAGTCTATAGTAAATCGCCAAGACGAAATGAGTGATGAAGAATTGCAACTCATCGAAGCCATGCAAGCCGAGGAATTGGCATCCTCCCTTGATGTCATTAGGGACGCTCATGTTTTTATCCATGACGCACAATATACACCAGAAGATTATGCTAAAAAACGGGGCTGGGGACATTCTTGCTACATTGATACCGCCAATTTTGCAATGGATGCCAATGTAAAGCAGTTATATTTATTCCATGTTGATCCTAACTATGATGATACAAAAATAGAAGGATTGCACCGATCAGCTGTTAAAATGATCCTTGAGCGTCGTTCTAAAATGGACTGTCATATTGCGCGAGAAGGCTTGATTTTAGATATAGATAAGTTATGAATCAGAAGTGAATGGTTTCGAGGCGAAAGTTTTTTCTTTAAAAAAAACTTTCGCCTCGAAATGATTTTCGATGTTTTAGTTTTTCTTCAAAAAACTAAAACATCGAATGATGAATGGTTTTCGATATTTTTTCGTAACTACTCAGTCTTAAAGCGTTGTACTCCAAGACGCACAAAGCTAAAGCGTTGTATTCCAAGACGCACAAAGCTAAAGCGTTTTCGAGGTTTTCGTTTTCAAAGAAAACCTCGAACTCCATTCACATTTCAAGGCTGAGTAGTTACATTTTTTCTTCAAAAAAACGAAAACCTCGAACTGGTGAAATAAACTTTGTAAATTATTGTTTTTTAAACAATATTTATCATTGAATCACAATCAACTTTTGGTTCAACTAATTTTCACCACCACAGTATAAACCTGACAGGTTTCAAAAACCTGTCAGGTTTTTTTTTGTTCAGATTTTTGAAACCTGTCAGGTTTTTTCGGCACTTTTAAAAATCCTTCCTTTAATCCCCAGTCGTCAGAGTGGGAATTTCTTCAATTCCAGTACAACGGATTTCGAGGCTATCCTCGAAACGAAATAAACGCTGAAAAAACAATTGAATATTGCGTGAAATAAAGAATAACTAAATTGTAACAATAGATATGCTATAATAATATTTATTTTCAACAATTTAACATTCAAATATAAAGAAATATAAACTTAAAATGGTTCCATTTGCAAAAGAAATCCTGCCAGTTAATATCGAAGATGAAATGAAACAATCTTACCTTGATTACGCAATGAGCGTGATTGTAGGTAGAGCCTTGCCTGATGTACGTGATGGGCTGAAACCGGTACATCGACGTTCACTATATGCCATGTATGAACTGGGTAATGTTTGGAACAAGCCTTATAAAAAATCCGCACGCATTGTCGGTGAAACTTTAGGGCGTTTTCACCCACATGGTGATTCTTCAGTATATGATACGATTGTACGCATGGCGCAACCATTTTCCTTGCGTTACATGTTAGTGGATGGGCAAGGAAATTTTGGATCAATCGACGCAGATAATCCGGCTTCTATGAGATATACCGAAGTCAGGATGGCGAAAATTACGCATGAATTATTGACGGATATTGATAAGGAAACAGTCGATTTCGCACCTAATTATGACGAATCTGAAATAGAACCCACTGTTTTTCCAGCACGCATTCCTAATTTACTCATTAATGGTTCCAGCGGCATTGCTGTTGGTATGGCAACCAATATTCCGCCCCATAATCTTCGCGAAGTCATTAATGCCTGTATTGCTTTAATTGACGAACCGAATTTAAGCATTGAAGATTTAATGGCATTCATACCCGCTCCTGATTTTCCAACAGCCGGCGTGATTCATGGGAGAAAAGGGATTTTAGAAGGTTATCAAACCGGGCGAGGGCGCGTTTATACCCGCGCACGTACAGAAATTGAGGGAGAAGACGATGCGAAACAAAAAATTATCGTCACAGAATTGCCCTATCAAGTCAATAAAGCCCGTCTTATCGAAAAAATTGCCGATTTAATCAAAGATAAAAAAATTGAAGGAATTACTGCTTTACGCGACGAATCTGATAAAGACGGTATTCGCATCGTCATTGAATTGCGGCGAGGTGAAATAGCCGATGTCGTGTTGAATAATCTTTTTCAACAAACGCAATTGCAAGCAGTGTTCGGTATTAACATGGTTGGATTAGTCGATGGGCAACCTCGCCTACTCAACCTTAAACAATTGATTGAATTTTTTATTCGTCACAGGCGCGAAGTCGTCACACGGCGTACCCGGTTTGAATTGCGTAAAGCGAGGGAAAGGGCGCATACTTTAGAAGGTTTAGCAGTCGCATTGAGCAATATTGATCCGATTATCTTGCTAATCAAAGCGGCTAAAAATCCACAGGAAGCGCGATTCAGTTTATCTAACAAAATCTGGAAACCAGGGGTAGTCACCAAGCTGTTGCAAGAGGCGAACACGCAAGTCTCGCGCCCTGATGGACTCGCCCCTGAATTTGGTTTAAGTAAAAAAGGCTATCGTCTCTCAGACGCACAAGTACAAGCCATTTTAGAATTACGTTTACACCGCTTAACCGGTTTGGAACAAGATAAAATATTAGCCGAATTTAAAACCGTGTTAGATCGCATTCATGATCTGTTAGATATTCTTAATAACACACTGATGCAAGTGATACGCGCAGAATTGGAAGCAGTGCGTGAAGAATATGGTGATGAACGGCGAACTCAAATTGTCTCGGCAGATGTCGATATCAGTATAGAAGATTTAATCCCTGAAGAAGATGTACTGGTTACATTATCCCATGAAAGTTATATCAAAGCGCAAGCGATCAGCAATTATTCCGCCCAAAAGCGGGGTGGCAAGGGCAAGGCTGCAACGCAAATGAAAGAGAAAGATTTCATCGACAAACTCTTTATTGCCAGCACGCATGACACCATTTTATGCTTTACCAATTTGGGTAGAGTTTATTGGCTGAAAGTCTATAAATTGCCTCAAGCCAGCCGCATTTCACGCGGTAAACCCATTGTGAATTTATTGCCCCTCGAAGAAAATGAACGAATTAATGCCATACTACCAATACGTGAATTTGTTGAAAATAAATTTATCTTTATGGCAACCGCTAAGGGCATAGTGAAAAAAACGGCACTGTCCAAATTTTCTCATCCTCGCACTAAGGGAATTATTGCAGTGAACTTAGATGAAGATGACCAACTCATTAGTACAGACATCACCAATGGAGAACAAGATGTGATGTTGTTCACTAAAAGGGGGAAAGCGGTACGTTTCCGCGAAGAAAAAGTACGCGCGGTCGGCAGAAGTGCTCGCGGCGTGCGTGGTATCACCTTAGCCCCTGAAGATAAAGTGATTTCTCTGATCATCACGCATAAAGACGGCACAGTGCTGACTGCCACCGTCAATGGTTTTGGTAAACGAACACCCATTGATAGTTATCCCGTAAAAGGGCGAGGCGGTAAGGGCGTAATCGCCATTAAAACCTCTGATCGCAATGGCGAAGTGGTCGGAGCCGTACAGGTTGAAGACGACGACGACATTGTACTGATCAGTAATGGCGGTACACTGGTACGCACCGCTGTCGATGGTATTTCTGTCGTCAGCCGTAACACTCAAGGCGTTAATTTGATCCGTTTAGGAAAAGATGAACAACTGGTTGGCTTAGATAAAATTTTGGACTTGAATATTGAGGAAGAATCGTGAATTATGATGTAAAAACAATGACTTGGCTATTACTTATTCTCGCTATCGTTTTGGAAGTTTCTGGTACTTTATGTATGAAATTATCAGAAGGCTTTACCAAACTAATACCAGTGATAGCCATGCTCACTTTTTATGCCGTTGGTCTAAGTCTTTTAGCAATAACACTCAAGACAATAGATGTCAGTATTGCTTATGCTGTGTGGTCTGGTTTAGGAACAGCTTTGATAGCCATCATTGGAATGCTGTGGTTTAAAGAACCTTTCACCGCCCTCAAAATTTTTTCTCTCTTTCTGATTATACTAGGGGTTGTCGGATTAAATTTAGGAGGAGGGGGGCATTGACTTTAGTGGTATTTCCGTTCAACGCTTTCGCTTTTGGAGTCCCAACGCTTTAGCTTTGGGAATTTCAACGCTTTAGCTTTGGACGGTTTTTGGAGTTCAACGCTTTAGTATGGTAGGTCGGGTTAGCTTATCAAGCGTAGCGTGATAACGTAACCCGACCTACTTAACTAATAAATTGTGTCGGGTTACGTTGCGGCACCATCTAACCCGACCTACTTAACTTTTGGAGTCCCAACGCTTTAGCTTTGGACGGTTTTTGGAGTTCAACGCTTTAGCTTTGGAATCGTCGTATTAAATCGCCAAAGCTGAAGCGTTGGACTCCAAAAATAACCTGTTCCTCCAAGGCTGAAGCGTTGGACTCCAAAAATCACCTGTTTTCAACAACATTATTCTATGTGCATTTTATGAAAAAATCAATCTTTAAAGAAAATAAAAAAAAATATACCTTCAGTGATTATTTTGAGATGAATAATCCAACGGAAGAAATTGTGGGTGAATTTGGATATTCTTATGCAATGGAAGTGATCACATTGCCAAAATCAACCAATTATAATAAAGACATCATTAAAAACCTTCAAGATATTTTCTATTCGAGGTTCAAGTTTTTTTCAGTAAAAAAACTTGAACCTCGAATCGAGGTTCAAGTTTTTTTTCAAAAAACTTGAACCTCGAATACGGTTTTCCCTAGAATTCCTTTAACTTCTGAAATAGCGAAACGGGAATTTTTAATTGCTCCTCTGCTGTTAGAAATTGTTAGACATAGTACGGTTAAAATCAATATTGAATATCCATTAGAGGTTGACGATAAACTGGGAGGCTATTTAGATTATTTTTTGAGAGCTAATCAAGAATTGATCGTCATCAAAGCGAAAAAGAAAGATATAGACAGTGGTTTTAATCAATTAGCCGCTGAATTAATCGCCCTAGATAAGTATGAAGAAAATGAGAGTATGGAAATTTTATACGGTGCGGTTACCTTGGGGGATATCTGGAAATTTGGTACTTTAGATAGAAAGAAAAAACATATTGTTAAAAATATTCATAGTCAAACCATTCCAGAAGAAACTGAAGCCGTTTTTTCCATTTTGATGGGGATTATCGGTGAAATCTAATTCGTTTCTAATTCTTCTTGTTTGAAAAAATATTTCAATACCTTATATCCATTAAAATCAAATCAGGCCCTTCACTATGAGCCATTTTTACCGCTTCTCCACCATCGCGAGCACGTACAACTTCAAACCCTTTTCGTTTCAAGCGTCTTGGCAGCATATCGGCACCCAATTCATTATCTTTAACCCATAAAATTTTACTCATGTTATCCTCCTTTTAAGAACAGTAGTAGGGTGGGTAGAGTGAAACGAAACCCACCGCAACAATATTAGAGAAATGGTGGGTTTCGCTCTCGCTCTACCCACCCTACTTTAACTGATTTTTCGCAATATTCACTCCTTGAACATAAAAACCATTTTCGTGAATATTATAAATTGCTTCATCTGTATCTAAGGCAATTCGATATTCTCCTTGAGATATTTCAAGACTTTTAGTTAAAGAAAAACCATCCGCCGCGAGCAATACTTGATTAGGTAAAATGTCAAGTCCCGTTTTTGTCTTTACAAATACATACCACCGTCTAGGTTCTATCTTTGAACCGACGGCTTTATAAATATCGACTTTCATTTCTTGACTCCTCTCTTAAAGACTTCTAAATTATTTTAACTTCTTGAAAATAAACTTATGAAGCATATCCACTCACATCCGGTGCTGGCGAACTAGAAGATACCCATGTCAACATGTGAGTAAACATAGCATAAAGATTGTTGTCTTTTGAGTCGAAATAAGCCCAATGTTTGTCCGGTGGAATAGGCTTTTTTAGATCAAATTCTTCAAATGCATTGATTCTCCAAGCTATTCCTTTACCAAGAACAATTATCATTTCAACCAATTCATCAGGGGTTGCCGCAAGTGTAGCTACCAATGGTTGGAAGGTGATTTGCCAAATATTCTTGAATGAACCATCCCCCCCCCACGTAAATTAGGATGCCCCGCATTTTTAGCTATTTCACTTTGAGCGATAAGTACCTTTTCAATTGCATTCAGGTGAGAGACTATCATATAGTTATTCATCATTCACGTTTTTAGCGTAATGGTTAATGGTTAATGAGGCTGTAACAATTCAGCCCTATATTTAGTACAACGGATCAGGGGAGTGAACGGATTGAGGGGTTATTAGGTTTAAGTCTAAAACCAATTTCCTTTAAAGAAGACTATCAAAACCATTTACAATTAATCCGTTTATTCCGCAAATCCATTCGTTCACGAAAAAGAAACCCAGTTTCTTGAAGAAACTGGGTTTCGAGGTTTAAGTTTTTTGAAGAAAAACTTAAACCTCGAACTCAGAATTTATTTTTCTGAACGTCTATACTTGGGGTTCGTTCCTTTTTTGAACCATTAAAAAAAATGGTTTTCCATAAGTTGC
>JAOZSV010000171.1 GCA_029939505.1 Thiotrichaceae bacterium
CGCAAGGTGTTTCCAAGTTCCACCGATTTCATCGGTGGCTATTCATGTTTAACCCAATAACGGGTTGAAACTAACTAACCCCAACGGGGTGAAATGTGAATAGCCACCGATGAAATCGGTGGAATTTAGAATTGATTTCGAGGTTTCCGCTTCAAAAAACGGAAACCTCGAAAGCACCCTGCGTAACATCAGTGATGAATGATGAATGATTAATGGTGAAAGATGATTAAGTTTTACAACATTGTTTCAAACCTGACATGTTTTGAAAACCTGTCAGGTTTAGTGCAAAATCACCTTAAATGGATTCCAAAATGACTTGATTACTTGTTTGATTGATAAGCAATCCAACGATTTTTAATAACTCTTCAAAAGGTGTTGGTTTAACAAGATAGTGATCACAACCGACTTCAAGTGCGTAATTTTTATCTTGTGCAAGAGAGGAACCAGACAGCGCAATAATGGGTATTTTAAAATTTTCAGAACGCAATTGCTTAACCGCTTCATAGCCATTTTTCACCGGCATCTGCATATCCATTAAAATTAAATCGGGCTTAAATTGTTTTGCTAATGAAATGGCTTCAGCACCATTATTTGCACTGATTACGATATAACCGCCATCTTCTAAATAGATTTCCATCAAATTACGAATATCTACACTATCATCAGCCACTAAAATGGTTGCACTTGTCTGGGCCATTTCCTTATTTTCCCCTCCTTTTTCTGGAATGTTCAGAATATGTGCAATGGGTACTTGCACAAATCCCTTAAATACAGAACCTTCTCCGACTATAGACTCAACCGTTAATTCCCCTTTCATTAAATTGATAATATGATGACTAATGGCTAATCCTAAGCCGGCACCGGGTAAGTTTTGAGCGATACTTTCACGATGAAAAGCCGTAAAAATGTCTTGCAGGGCTTCATGGGAAATGCCAGGACCACTATCAGCCACAGAAAATTCTAAATGCCCGGAATCCCAATCTATTGTGAGTCGTACAAAGCCTTTTTCAGTAAATTTAATGGCGTTAGTGACCAAATTGATCAATACTTGTCGAAAGGCTAATTCATCAATGATCACCTGCGCCGGTATTGTTTCTTTAATATCGGTTTCAAAGAGCAGCCCTTTTTCTTGTGCGGTGGGAAAAAACAGAGTTTTTAAATCGGCCAAAACTTGTCTAATATCACAATCGTTCGGATTAAGTATAACTTGTCCTGCATCTAATTTTGCTTGATCAAGCACATTGTCAATCAGCGATAACAAATGGTTGGCATTGCTTTTTACATTGTTTAAATAATCTGCTTGGCGAGCATCAGCCTGTTCTGCTTCATTAAGCAACTTAGTATAGCCAACAATAGAAGTCAATGGGGTGCGTAATTCATGTGACAATGTAGCAATAAATTGACCCTTGATCTCACTGGCTTGTTCAAGTTCCTGCTTTTCCTCTTCCAACTGTCTTCGTGCTGATTCTAAATCTTGCAGCAACTGGCTTTGTCGGTAGGTTAATATACTCAATTCATTAACCTGTTGTTGCATCTGTTGTTGTCGATTATGTTCCTTAGTGGCATCAAACATCAATACCCAAGTACCATTTTCTAAGGGCAGAAGATGCACATGAGCACAACGCCCACCGCCTACACCGACAAATTCTAAGATTTCGGTATGAGAAATATTAAGCAAACCTTCAAGAAAATTGACTTGTTCAGTCGCCGATTTTCCAGCCGTCAAATCGGTTAATCCATAATGTTGAGGATATCCTCCCCAATCGACTAAATTACCATGTTTATCAATGTGCAGATAAGTGATGATCATTTCTGCCATCCACATTGAACGGATATATTTGGCGATGCTTACTGGAATTGTGGCCATTTATTTTATTCTCCTGAGAGCCTCTTGCAAAACTCGCTTTTTCGAGCTGATGATTATTAAGAAATCCGATTTTTTTCAAAAATCGGATTTCTTAAACCTCGGAGCCTCTTGCAAAACTCTTCGAGTTGAGATTTAGAAATCGAGGCTAAAGTTTTTTCTTCAAAAAAACTTTAGCCTCGATCCGATTTTTTTCAAAAATCGGATTTCTTAAACCTCGTTAAATTGGTTTCTGCGATTTAAATGCCCTTTATTTTTTTAACATCTGCGTTGCCAATTTAAAAAACGCTTCTTCAACATTCATACCTGTTTTAGCACTCGTTTTTAATATTGTCCATCCTAGTTGGATTTTTTCATCAATAATCGGTGGCGTAATTTCCCATTTCTCTTCCAAATCTGCTTTGTTGAGTAACATAACAAAGGGTTTTTCCCCTATTTTTTCTGTAACCGCTTGGCGCAGATTCAAGGCGTTCTTCCACGTAGGAAGACGTGTTCCATCAATAACCAGTAAAAATCCTGCCGCTCCACGCAAGTATGAAGCGGTTGTTGTGGTTAGCGCATCGCCACCCGCTATATCCCATAAAATGAGTTTAACATCTTGATTTTCAGTTAATTTTACCAATTTTGTGTCTATTTTGACACCAACGGTTGTTAAATATTTTTCTGAAAAAGATTGACGTACAAAACGACCAACTAAACTGGTTTTGCCGACTGAAAAATCACCAATCATGCAAATCTTTTTTTGGATTATTGCCATTATAATATTTTTCCTAAATTATGTAAAAAAACGTCCAAAGTTAATGTTGGATACCAATTCAAAGCTAAAGCGTTGAACTCCAATTCAAAGCTAAAGCGTTGAACTCCAATTCAAAGCTAAAGCGTTGAACTCCAAAAAACGTTCAAAACGATAGCATTTTTTGAATACATGGGGCAAACCTGTGTGTTTGCCCTTTAAATTCCAATTTCAATCCTTAATTTGAAAGCTCACATTTCTATCATTTGGATTAGGTTCGTTTTCATTAAAGCGTATCAAAGCAGGGGAAGTGATAATCATAAGGCGTTTTTCTATCCCAAAACTCTGTAGCCAATTGAATACCCACTCCGCACGTTGTTGACTCAATTGTTGATTTCTGTGTTTTGAACCTATGCCATCCGCATTTCCAATAATATGAATTTGTATTTGTTTATGCAGTATTTGAGTTAATACTAACAATTTTTGTGCCGATTTTTGCAATGCTTGTTTTGTCTTTTTTTGATCGGGCATCAATTCAGTCGTTCCTTGATAAAAATAAAGCCTTGTTTTCTCTATATATTTTATCACATCGTCCATTTCACGTTCGACATCTTTCAATCCACTCGTCTCGAATCCTGCAAATTCTTCAGATGATTTGGGTAAGTTTTCTATGCCTTTTTGCAATGCCTTAAATGTGCTTGAGTCAACATTCCCAGCGATTCGTAAAATTCTTTTCTGCACTATCATCGTCACAGATTCTGGCGGTGCTAATTCCAGTTGAGCGAGTGCTAATAAAAATTGTTCCGTCTCCAATAACTCATCAATCACCACTTTATGAACCTCAGCGATTTGGAGAGCCTGCGCCTTATTTATCCAATCCTGTGAGGCATAACCTTTTAAGTATAAAATATGATCTTGTAAATGTATAGAAACCGTTGAGGGCGGCACTAATTGTTGATGTATTCGTTGTTCTACAAATTGTGGGGTTAAATCCTGATAGGGAGTCCAAAAAGTTTCCACATCATCGCTTAACTCGTAATGTTGAGTTATTTTTTGTGGTTCGGCGGATAAGGGATCACGCATTCCAAAAATAATAAACTTTCCATCTTGATACTTGGTGGAAACAACGACAATACCAGGTGTTTTTTGCAAAGCATTAATATAGTTTGTCAAGCGTTGCTGATATTCAAAATTAAAATATCCCCACCCCAAGAGGGTAAGTAAAATAACACTCAATATCCCTATTAACGGTATGGAAAAAAAACGTGACGATTTGGCATCAGATTTAGCTTCCGACTGTAAAGTTTGTTCCAAAAGGGGCAAGCAGGGCTCTAGCGGCTGACTATCTCCATCAAATTTTTTTAATAAAAGGCCATAATGCGCGTGCAAGGTTTCTAACATGACATGCATCAAATCCCTAAAATTGGGAGGAGCAGCGCCACGAATGACACAGGCTAAGGTGGCATAAGGGCCTCGTTCTAACCAGACTGTATAATCACCAATTTCTACGCTATTAAGTTCTTCTGTTTTACTGCTGGAAAAAGAATCAAGAATAAAATCTTGTATCGCCGTAAACATGGCAGAAACAGCATCACTATCACCGATTTCCACTCCTTCTTGATGTAAATGTTGAATCAATAAACCTGTTTCACGATGAATTAAAAAGACTTGTTCAACGCGATAGAGAAGCGTTTTTTGTAGAACAATTTCTGAAAAAGACTGTCCACTGCGCCATGCTTGCACGCGCCATGCTAATCCTTGCGGAGAGATACTTAATTCTGCCGTTTTGTTGATAGATTGTACGATATTTTTTAATGATTCATTGATGGATTTACGAATGGCTGGACCCATGACAGGAAACAAAATATCAGCAAAAAAGGAAGTGTCTTCTCTGACAGATTGTCTTAAACAATGTTCAACAGGTTCTTGCAGGGAATCAGTCAACCCCGTTTTTTCATATTTAAAAGAGGTCGTTTTCGGATTGAACTGTTGAATAGTGGCTTCACGGATGGCATTAGGTAAAACTTTTGCCATTTTCTGCGTGATCAGTTCCGTGTTTTTCAGTTTGGTTTCTAAATCGCTGAAGCGGTGCAAAATTGGTTCAAAATGATTCAAACGTTCATTAATTATAGCGATTTGCCCTTGTTCTAACTCTTTAATTTTTTGTTCAAGATTATCAAAACGTTTTTGCCCTTGCTCTAAATTTTTAATTTGCGGTTCAAGGAGATTAAAGCGGCTTTCCCCTTGCACTTCTAAATTTTTAAGTCCTTCAAGAACATCAAAATGCCCTTGTTTTAAGTTTTCAAATTGCTTTTTATGAACAACATCAAATTTTATTAACTGTTGCTTTAAATTTTCTGAAATATTTTCAATACGATTGATTTGTTCTTCTTCTAAATTATTAGTGCGTTTTTCTAAGATATAAAGGCGTGCTTGTTGAGCGGTTAAAAATTCGCGTATTGATTTAAAGGCTTCAGCAAGGGCTTGATTTTGTGATGACATTGATTTTAATGTTAATTGTTAATTGTTAATTATTCCTCATTCATCCGCACTGAGTACAACGGATTTTAGAAAAAAACGGATTTTAAAAACGGATTTTAAAAAACGTTGTGTAACATTAACACTATGAATTGATTAAATTTAATCCGTTTTTTTCTAAAATCCGTTGTACTCATTGTTGTACTCATTATTCATTCTGGTAAATCAATCTATAGACGTTCAGAAAAATAATTTCCCAACAAGGGCGAACACACAGGATTCGAGGTTTTCGTTTTTTGAAGCGAAAACCTCGAATGCCCCTACATGAAAACAGACTTGTAGGGGCAGATCGACGTGTCTGCCCTCGTGTCTGCCCTGGTGAAATTAATTATCTGAACCTCTATAGAAATCCGATTTTTGAAAAAAATCGGATTTCTTAAACCTCGTTTCGATTCTATCTGAGAAATCCGATTTTTGAAAAAAATCGGATTTCTTAAACCTCTTCAAAGCTAAAGCGTTGAAACTCCAAAGGTTATTCCATTTCTGACGATTCCTCATACGGACTCTCATAGCCTCTTTGCAAACGCACGGCCAACTCGTTGAAAAACGCCGCTAAATCTGTGCGATTCACTTTTTCTTCTTGAAGTTGAGTCACTTCCTGATTGATTAAACCAACCAAACTGTCATTTTGCTGACGTATTTGTAGAGCAAGTTCTTGAACCTTGTTATGCATCTGTTGGCGGAGCTTCTTGATGTCTTTGCTGAATTGATCATCTAATTGCGTGGTACGATTATTCAGTTCATTTTTCAATCCCTTGACTTCATGTTCCGAGTCAGCAATGGCAGACAAACGTTCTTGACGTTCTATTTTGGTTTTTTCGCCCAGATTGTCAATTTCGCCATCCATTCGCTCTTCAAGCACTTTAAGGCGTTGAAACATATCCTCACGGAAGTGCATATTTTCCTGATTAAAGCGTTCTTCAAGGCGTTTAAAACGCTTATCATAATCACGCATCTGCCCGCCAAATAAAATATCACGGATTTTATCGACATTACCGAGGCTGGCCGCCATACTATCTGCAAAATCCTGTTCGCCTGCATTTGGATCGTCTTTTAAACGCTCCTCTGCTTTCCGCAATCGACTATCAAGTATGCTCGTATTGATTTGAGGGCGACGAACAAGATTTTCCTGTTCGCTATCCCCTAGAGGGGTTACGTTTTTTTCAAATTGAGTATTGTCTGAAATGACTGTATTAGGTTTATGAGCCATTAAATGTTTTCCTTTATCTGTTAAATTATATGGTCGATAAGCCATATGCTATCCTTTTTTACGCCTTTTAAATGGCGACTGTTTGGAGGTACGAGATACAGGATTGGTTTGGCGTGGTTCGTTTAGATTAACGAGTTGCAATAAAGTTTGCAGATCCTTCTTATCAAGCTCAACATGATGACCACGACGCAAACTTTGCGGCAATAGTATAGGACCAAAACGTATTCTCATTAAGCGACTAACCGTCACGCCTTGCGATTCCCATAGCCGTCGCACTTCATGTTTACGTCCTTCACTCAACATAACATGATACCAATGATTAGCACCTCGTCCTCCAGCATTAAGGATATGCTTAAAACGGGCCATACCATCCTCAAGCTGTACTCCATCATGCAAACGTTTAAGCATATCCTCATCAACTTTGCCAAGGATTCGCACGGCATATTCACGTTCAATGGTATAAGAAGGGTGCATCAAACGGTGTGCCAATTCACCATCCGTTGTCAACAATAACAAGCCGCCTGTATTCAAATCCAAACGCCCGACACTAATCCAACGTCCCTGTTTAGGTGGCGGTAATTGTTTAAATATGGTTTTACGTCCTTCAGGATCATCGCGTGTACACACTTCACCAATTGGTTTGTGATAGCAGAGTACTTGTCGAGGTGGTGGCTGTAAGGCGGATAAGCTGATTTTACGTCCCTCAACGCGAATATCATCAGTCAAGCTGACGCGATCTCCAAGAGTTGCGGTGTTGCGATTAACTTTCACCCGCTTTTCTTGGATCCAGGTTTCCATTTTCCGCCGTGAACCTAAGCCTGCTCTTGCTAATACTTTTTGTAATTTTTCAGTAGAATGTGGGGTCATTGTTTTTAATTGGTAATTGTGTTTTGTACAAAGCTAAAGCATTCGAGGTTTGAGTTTTTTAAAGAAAAACTCAAACCTCGAATGTACTCAAAAAACAAAGCTAAAGCATTCGAGGTTTGAGTTTTTCTTCAAAAAAACTCAAACCTCGAATGTACTCCAATAAAAGTCCATTCGATCTTAGAAATCCGATTTTTTTCAAAAATCGGATTTCTTAAAATCGGATTTCTTAAATATCGTTTGGAGTTCAACGCTTTAGCTTTGAAATAAAAAAACTAAGGAACATGCAAATATTAATCGTTAAAACATCCTCTTTAGGCGATGTTATTCATACTTTACCCGCGCTCACAGATGCCCGCCAGCATTATCCACAATTACAATGTGATTGGCTCGTTGAAGAAGCCTTTGCAGAAATTCCCAGTTGGCATCCAGCAGTTAAGCGAGTTATTCCCGTCGCCCTCAGACGATGGCGCAAACGCCCTTGGCAAACTTGGCAAAGTGGCGAATGGCAGCAATTTATTCAAACATTAACTTCACAGCAATATGATAAAATCATTGATGCTCAAGGGCTAATCAAAAGTGCATTCTTAACTTATCAAGCGCGTGGTTTTCGTTGTGGTTTAGATCGCTATTCCGCGCGTGAACCTTTAGCCGCTTTAGCTTATCAACAACGCTATCCGATTGCTAAAAATCAACACGCCGTGACACGGGTAAGACAATTATTTGCGAAAGTGCTAGGCTATTCAACGTCTGGGGAACCCGATTATGGCATTGCACAGTACAATTTTCAAGCTCAAAGCAATGCCAATAAGCCAATCTTATTTTTACACGGGACAACTTGGGTGACAAAACATTGGCCTAACACTTATTGGATCGCATTAGCAGAACGAGTGACAGCGGAGGGTTTAGCGGTACGTTTACCTTGGGGAAATGAGCAAGAATATAATCGGGCAAAGCAGATTGCAGCCGTTCACCCAAATATCAGTCTTATTCCTAAAACAAATCTATATGGTATTGCCAGCGCATTAGTGCAAGCACGGGCGGTAGTTGGTGTGGATACGGGATTAGCCCATCTTGCTGCCGCTTTAAATGTGCCATCAGTCACCTTATATGGTGCAACAGAACCCGCATTGACAGGTACTTATGGCTCACAGCAAAAACTGATGCAAGTCAATTTTCCCTGTGCGCCCTGTTTAAGTCAACAATGTACTTATCAAGGAGGTGGAACTATCACGCCAGCATGTTATGAAACATTATCAGTAGAAAACGTCTGGAAGGCATTACGAAATGTGATTATAGAGCAGAAAATAGATTAATCATTCAAATTCAATACGTTAAAGATTAGTTATGTAGGGTGGGTAGAGCGATAGCGAAACCCACCATTTTTCAACGGAACGGTGGGTTTCCACTTCGTTCCTTTCGAGGTTAAAGTTTTTTTAAAGAAAAAACTTTAACCTCGAAACCACCCTACGTTAAGAGACCAAATTTTGATAGGATAAAATTAATCATTCAAATTCAATACGTTAAAGATTAGTAACGACTTAACGGTTAGCCTTGAAATTGATTTCAAGGCTGAGTAGTTACAATACGTTAAGAATTATAGCCTGGAGATTTAAAAAAACCGCCTTGATATCCACAAAATAAACATAGAACAAATAAATAGACAACCAAAAAAAAGTCGCCTGATAACGTCCAAATTTACGTTCAAAGATAGCCTGAGACTGCCAATTTTCACTCACTTTCAAAATAAGATCATTGATTTTATTTTGAAGTAAATGATAGTTGTTTTCGAGATGATGCACCTTTTTTGAGAATTTATCACCCTTGTCAAACAACTGTTCACTCTTGACGGGTTCCACAGCATGGCTGTTTTGTTCTTGAGCATGGCTGTTTTGTTCTTGAATCTTGGCATTCTGCCTTATAATCTCGGCTTTCTGCTCTTGAATCCTACTAGCATTCGGCTCATCAATTATATTGGATTTCTGTTCATAATGTTTCTGAACTTTCTCCGTCTTATGAACTTTCTCCGTCTTCTGATGAGCTTTCTTCGTTTCTTGAACTTTCTCCGTCTTTTGAATTTTTTCAACGGTTTTTTGAAGAAACAACGACGAAAAAAACAATTTCAAAAAGAGAATAATGAATCTTACTGTTTGAAATATTAAAAATAATAAAATAACATTCAGTATCAAAAAGAAAAAAATCGGTTTCATCAATTTAATCTCCTATTTAAAATCAGATTATGCACGCATTCACCACCTATCAAAATCTTACCACAGAACTGGAAAAAATTATCACAGGGCAATCTCGCGCGATAAGAAAACTATTAGCTGCTTTTGCCAGTGGTGGACATGTTTTACTAGAAGATTTACCCGGCACGGGTAAAACCACATTAGCTAAAGCATTGGCGCAATCCCTTCAAATGGACTTTCAGCGCATTCAATTTACCCCAGATTTATTACCTTCAGATATTTTAGGCGTTTCCATTTTTGATCAGCGCCGCCAAAATTTTAGTTTCCATCAAGGTCCCATATTTACTGAAATTTTACTGGTGGATGAAATTAACCGCGCTTCTCCAAGAACACAATCTGCCCTATTAGAAGCGATGGGCGAAAAACAAGTCAGTATAGACGGCAAAAGACATTCACTCAGTGAATCATTCTTTGTCATTGCCACCCAGAATCCCATAGAATTTCATGGAACATATCCGCTACCGGAAGCACAAATGGATCGCTTTGCCATGCGCTTTAGCTTAGGCTATGTCAGTGCAGAAGAAGAAGTTGCGATTCTCTCAGTACAAGAAACCAACACGCTCGAAGCAGTTGCTAATCGAGAAGAGATTCATAGACTAAAACAAGCTGTTCAAGCAATACGAATCAGTGATGAATTAAAACGTTACATTGTTGACTTAGTCAGCGCAACCCGCACAGCAACAGGAGTACAAATGGGCGCAAGTCCACGCGCCTCATTGACTTTGATGAAAGCAGCCCAAGCTCTCGCCTTATTTGACGAAATCGCTTATGTCACTCCTGAACATATCCAAGAAATCGCCGTGCCAGTTATTGCCCACCGCTTGAAGATTGATTCACAGGCTTATTTTAGTGGATTAAGTGGTGAAAATGTCGTGGAAGAGATTTTACGGGAAATTGCTGCGCCTATTTAAAGGAATAAAATAACGACTCAGGGCAACCACAAGGGATTGCCCCTACATCAGAAGATTTCGTCAGTCGAAATAAGAATATTGTTCCCTCGTTCCCAAGCTCCAGCTTGGGAACGCATTCAGGGACGCTCTGCGTCCCGCGACGCAGAGCGTCGCGACAGGCGTTCCCAAGCGAGAGCTTGGGAACGAGGGATAAATTGCAAGGCTGAAAGCTAAAGTCTGCTAAAGCAGACTGAATAGTTTAGCTGGCTTTAGCCTGCTTAAGCTCTTAGCCTTGAGATTTATCTCAAGGCTGAGTAGTTACCTTTTTTATAACCATTTTAGAAATCCAATTTTTAAAAAAAATCGCTGCCCTTTTAAAATTATGATAAATATTCCTAATTACCAAATCACCAAAAAAATCTACGAAAGTGCTAACTCGTTAGTTTATCGTGGTTTGCGATATAAGGATAATCAAGCCGTTATCCTTAAAGTCTTGAAAGAAGACTATCCAACGCCGGAAGAATTAACGCGCTATCGGCAAGAATATGACATCACGCGCCGTTTAGCAGATTTAGAGGGCGTTGTCAAGGCTGATAGCCTCGAAAAATACAAAAATACACTGGTAATGTGCCTAGAAGATTTTGGTGGGCAGTCTCTTAAAATATGGCTAGACAAGCAGCGCGTTTTTACGCTTGATGAGTTGCTCACGCTTGCCATCCGTGCCACCGA
>JAOZSV010000172.1 GCA_029939505.1 Thiotrichaceae bacterium
GGAGTACAACGCTTTAGCTTTGTGCGTTTTTAGGAGTACAACGCTTTAGCTTTGTCAGTCCGCCCAAAGCTGAAGCGTTGGACTCCTAAACTTGGTCAGTCCGCCCAAAGCTGAAGCGTTTTCGAGGTTTAAGTTTTCTTCAAAAAACTTAAACCTCGAACTCCATTTTTAACTCTTAATTCGCATTGCTAATAAGGAGAGCCTCTTGCAAAACTCATTTTTTCGAGCTTAGAAATCCGATTTTTGAAAAAAATCGCTTAAACCTTGTGTATTCAGAGTTTTGCAAGAACCTCATGATTTAATAATTTCCGACATTTGAACAGCATTCGAGGTTTTCGTTTTTTTGAAGAAAAAACGAAAACCTCGAATACCTGACAGGTTTAGTTTTGGGTATTATTGAACTCTCATTCCTAATTATTAATTACAAATAACTAATTATAAATGCGATTTATCCCTGGGTGGTGAAAATTCGTTTAACCAAAAGTTGAACCCCATTCCTTTACAATGAATATTATGTTAAAAAACAATTACTTATATTTATTTACTTTTTTTTCATTCATCACAATTCCACCCCGCCATACTATTTTCATCATTTTGCTACTGCCCTCTTTTATCAGTGCAAGCGAAGTCATGCTGAATTTTAGAGATACAGATATTAACGATCTTATCAACGTGATTTCCGAAGTGACAGAAAAAACCTTTGTTGTTGATCCGCGTGTTAAGGGCAAAGTAACAGTTATCTCGAATAAGCCAATGGATGGCGATCAAGTTTATGAGGTATTTTTATCCATTCTCAGTGTGCATGGTTTTACCGCCATTCCCACTGGCGCGATCATTAAAATTATCCCTGAAAATTTCGCTAAATCCCAAAATAGCCCTGTGTTATTAGCCAACGAAATAGGTGATAGCGATGCCATAGTGACTCAAATCGTTCAAATTAAACATGTTTCGGCTCCACAACTTATCCCATTACTCAGACCATTGATTCGCCAACAAGGTCATTTAGTGGCTTATCCGACTAATAATACGCTCGTGATTTCCGATCATGCCAATAATGTTCAGCGTCTGCTTAAAATTATTCGTCGCATTGATCACGCTGATAAAGAGGAAATTGAAATTATTGTCTTAGAACATGCTTCAGCGGCGGAACTGGTACGAGTGATTACTACGCTTGAACAAGGCGCGAAGGCAAAAAAGACAAAGAATATGCCTTCTATCATTGCAGATGAGCGAACTAATAGTCTGCTTATTAGCGGCAACAGCGCGACAAGATTACGATTACGCACCCTGATTACACACCTTGATACCCCTGTTAAAAGTGTGGGAAATACACAAGTCATTTTTTTACGCTATGCAGAAGCTAAAGATTTAGTCAAAGTGCTTAAAGGCGTTAGCGAGAGTATGGTAGAAAACACAAAAAGTTCTCAAACGCAAACAGCCCCAAAAGGGGCTGTCAAAACCAATATCCAAGCAGATGAAATCACTAACAGTTTAATCATTACCGCCACCCCCGGCATTCAGAAAAACTTACAAACAGTCATACGTCAATTGGATATACGACGCGCCCAAGTACTTGTTGAGGCGATAATTGCTGAAATTTCCACAGACATGGCACGGGAATTGGGCGTGCAATGGTTATTTTATGGTACGAAAAACACAAGCCCTATTGGTTTGAGCAATTTTGATAATACAGGTACAAGCATCGTCGATTTAGGATCGGCGGCTTACCAAAATAATACTCCTCCCAAACTTGGAGCAGGCGCATTTCTCGGTTTAGGCTTATTTGGTAGCCATCTCCTTGATTTTGCCGTCATGTTAAAACTATTAGCATCAGATACAAATACCAATGTACTATCAACACCCTCATTATTAACCCTTGACAATCAAGAGGCAGAAATCGTTGTCGGTCAAAATGTCCCCTTTGTGACAGGTCAATATACCAGTACGGGGGCTACTAGCAATGTAAGCAATCCCTTTCAAACGATACAACGAGAAGATATTGGCATTAAACTCAAAGTGAAACCACAAATCAATAAAGGTAATGCCATTAAACTGGAAATTGAACAAGAAGTCTCTAGTATCAGCCATAGCAGCCAAGCGGCTCGCGATTTGGTTACCAACAAACGAACTATCAAAACCACCGTTATTGTTGAAGATGGTAACATGGTTGTGTTAGGAGGCTTGATAGATGAAGATTTACAGCAAACGACACAAAAAGTCCCTTGGCTTGGCGATCTGCCCGTTATTGGAAGCCTGTTTCGTTCACAGACAACCAAAAAAGTTAAACGGAATTTAATGGTCTTTTTGCACCCTGTCATTGTGCGCGACGCAGCCAGTGAAAGTATTATTAGTCGCAACAAATACGACTATATGCGAACACAACAAATTGAACAACAAGCACAAGGTTTGCCCTTGATGTCTGCTTCAGAATTCCCCGTTTTACCCAATTTGGATGATTTTCTAACTGTATTACCTGGTGATCATGCTTTATCACCGATAGAACTTGAACCACAGCTTTATAAAAATAAATTTTAATAACGATGCGAATTAAGAGTTGAAAATTTGGTGTTTTTTGGAGTCCAACGCTTTGGTGTTTTTTGGAGTCCAACGCTTCAGCTTTGGCGTTTTTTGGACTTTAAACTAATAATATTTAAATCATTGATTTAAAACAAGTTTATGAACTATTAATTCGCATTAACGGGTCATTTTTGAACTTTGTTATTTGGTGGGCAAAAAAAAGACTTTGTCCACCCTACATAACTTCAGATTTGGATTATTTAGTTTAAATCTCAAAACACTTCCAAATCTAAAGGTTTGGACTCCAAAAAACGTCCAAATCTAAAGGTTTGGACTCCAATTATCGGATATGATGGAGTCCAAACCTTCAGATTTGGCACTCGGTAATTTGGTCACTTCCAAATCTAAAGGATTCGAGGTTTTAGTTTTTTGAAGAAAAACTAAAACCTCGAATGGACTCCAAGGCTTCACTTAATGACATTGCGCCGGCGCGTGGGAACCAGAAGAAAAATACGCCCAAAGCTTCAGCGTTGGACTCCAATTTTCCAAAGCTTCAGCGTTGGACTCCAAAATATTGGATGAGATTAATTAACTCTTTGAGGGTATTAATTCTAAGATTTTACCCAATGTGGAGGTTTTCTCCTTTTTACCATTCAACCAGTCTAAATATTCTTTTACACCTTCTTCTACGGTTTTAAAAGGTTTGTTATAACCGATTTCACGCAATGCAGTAATATCTGCTTGAGTAAAGCTCTGATAGTGGTTTTGCAAATGTTCTGGGAAGGGGATGTATTTAATCGTACCCTGTTCATGCCAAGCAATAGCGGCGCGTGCAACGTCATTAAAAGTTTGAGAACGTCCTGTACCCACATTGAATATCCCTGATTTTTCGGGATTTTCCATCAACCACAAATTGAGTTCTGCCACATCACTGGCATAGACAAAATCACGGCGTTGTTCCCCATTGGCGTAGCCGTCACAGCCTTCAAATAATTTGACTTTCCCTTCTGTGAGTAGTTGTTGATTAAAGTGGTAGGCGACACTCGCCATACTGCCTTTATGCTGTTCACGGGGACCGTAAACATTAAAGTAGCGTAAGCCGACAATTTGTGAAGGGCTTATGCCAATAAAGCGGCGCACATATTGGTCAAATAAAAATTTCGAGTAGCCGTACACATTCAGAGGTGCTTCAAGGTGACGTTCTTCTTTAAATACTGTGCCACTCCCATAAACAGAGGCACTGGAGGCGTAAATAAATGGTACATGACGCGCTAAACAATAATGTAGCATTGTTTTGGAAAAGTCATAATTGTTTTTCATCATGTAATGCCCATTCCATTCTGTTGTACTTGAACAAGCCCCTTGATGAAAAAATGCCTTTATTGAATTGGCAAAATATTCGTGCGTCGTGATCCGTTTCAAAAAGTCGTCTTTTTCTTGATAGTCGTAAATGTCACAGTCTATTAAGTTCTTAAATTTTTCTCCTTTGGTGAGGTTATCCACAACCAAAATCTTTGTATAGCCTTGTTCATTAAGTGCTTTGACAATATTACTGCCGATAAATCCAGCACCGCCTGTGACAATAATCATCGTTTTTATTTTTCTCCTGTAAGTACACTCAAAAACCTCAGAGGTTTTCAAAACCTCTGAGGTTTGAATCCAGTTGTCTCTTGCAAGGCTGCAATGATAGCTGTCGTAGAGCAGCCTTCTAAAAAATCCAATGTCAAAACACGCCCACCCTGTGCAAGCACGCAATCACTCCCGGCAATTTGCTCAATTTGATAGTCGCCCCCTTTAACTAAAATATCGGGTAATATTTGACAAATTAAGTTTTTAGGCGTTTCTTCAGTAAAGGGGAGTACCCAATCGACACATTCCAGTGCATTTAATACCGCAATTCTTTTATCTAAGTTATTGATTGGACGATGATTTCCTTTAAGACTGCGAACTGAATCATCATCATTAATAGCAACAATTAAGCGATCTCCTAATTGTCGTGCCTGTGTTAAATATTGAATATGCCCAGCATGTAGAATATCAAAACAGCCATTAGTCATCACTATTATTTCGCCCTTAGCTTGAGCCGCTTTGACTGTTGTTTGTAAAGTTGATATTTCATGTCTTTTCTTTTTATGGTGCAAGGCATATTCAAGTTCTTCTATACTGACTGTCGCAGCACCTAGTTTAGTGACTGCTATACCTGCTGCTAGATTAGCCAATGCGGTGGCACTATTCCAATCTTGCCCTGCGGCTAAACCCGCCGCTAAGACACCGATTACTGTATCACCTGCACCTGTCACATCAAAGACTTCACGCGCATGAGCGGATAAATGCAAAGGGGGATGGTTTTCTCGCAGTAAGGTTATGCCGTCTTGGCTACGGGTAATTAATAGGGCTTCTAGTTTTAAATGTTCACGTAAATTTTGCCCTTTTTCAACCAATTGCGTTTCTGTGGCACAGGAGCCAACGACGGATTCAAATTCTGCGAGATTAGGTGTGATAACCGTCGCCCCACGATATTTTTTAAAATGATTTCCTTTCGGATCGACTAAAATGGGTTTATTCGCTGCACGAGCGCAATGAATTAATGCAGACGGATCAGCTAATGTTCCTTTGCCATAATCGGATAGAATAACAACATCGGCTGTGTCAATATAGCCCTGCATTTGCGTTAATACGGATTCTGTCTCTAAATCAGTAAAACTATCTTCAAAGTCAAGCCGTATTAATTGTTGATGACGACTGAGGATTCGTAATTTGGTTACTGTAGGCACATTGCTTAATCGTGTAAAAGCGCAATCTATGCCCTTTGTTGTCAATTGTGTGAAGAGGCGATCCGCTGCCTCATCGTTGCCTGTCACACTGACTAAGGTAACTTGTGCGCCCAATGCCCTGATATTAAAAGCGACATTACCAGCACCTCCGGGCAATTCTTCTTGTTGTTTAATGTGAACGACAGGAACGGGAGCTTCTGGTGAAATACGCGATGTAATACCATGCCAGTAACGATCTAGCATGACATCGCCTATAATTAGAATATGGGCAAATTGAAATGTTGGAATATCCATTTTTTAATGGTTAATGGTTAATGAGGTTCTTGCAAAACTCTGAACACGATGTTTAAGCGATTTTTTGAAAAAATCGGATTTCTAATCTCGAAACATATCCCACGCGATGTTTAAGAAATCCGATTTTTGAAAAAATCGGATTTCTAATCTCGAAACATATCCCACGTGATGTTTAAGAAATCCGATTTTTGAAAAAAATCGGATTTCTAAGGCTAAAAACAGTTTTGCAAGAGCCTCTAAGGAGAACTTATTTTTATGAAAAAAGTTTTTATCGGATTATTTTTATTGTGGAATTGTGCTTTATATGCTGCTGACGATTTTCCCCCACCGTTTACTGCCCAATACAGAGTTTATGTGGACGGCTTACCTGTGGGCAAGGGAACTCGTACTTTAAGTATTCGTCAAGATGGCCAACTTCAATTTGAAAGCGTTGCTAAAACAACAGGTTTAGTCTCCCTGTTCAAAAAAATTCGTATTGAAGAGCGTACTGTGTTTACGCAAAAGGATGGAAAAATCCGCCCTGTTGAATATTCCTATCGTCAAACGGGTAGTAAAGATCGATTCAGCAGTGTTTTTTTTGATTGGTTACAAGGAGTGGCGAAAAATACTTTCAAAGGTAAAACAAAGGCGATACCCTTGGAGGAAGGTACACTTGATAAATTGCTCTATCAAGTGGTTGTCATGCAAGAATTGAAGCAGGGTAAGCGTCAACTGGAGTATAAAATCGCTAATAAGGGCAAAATCAGCATTTATATTCCTACCCTTCTTGGCAAAGTTCGTATTGAGACAGGGATGGGTGAATTAGAAACGCTTAAATATCAACGAGTTTCAACTTCTAATAAGAAGCGGCGTACTACTTTATGGTGTGCGCCGAGTTTGCACTATTTACCTGTACAAGTTGAACATGTCGAAGCAAATGGGGATGTATTTAGTATGGTATTGCAATCTGTGGAGGGGTTGAATTAATTGTAACTACTCCGCCTTGAAATTGATTTCAAGGCTAACCGCTGAGTGCTGGAGGGCGGAAATATTCAGGCTATAGAGAAGAGAAATCCGATTTTTTGAAAAATCGGATTTCTTTGCCTTTAAAATGGTCTGGGAATTTCCGCCCTCCTGTACTGAGTAGTGACAAATTAGTTATTAATTTCGGCAAATACCCAATTTAACGTATCAAATACAACTTGTAATTCTCTCGTAGCTGATATTTGATTTGGATCCTTTATAAAGAGACTATCTTCTAACTGACCAAATTGCCAGATTTTTCCTGTCGTTACAACACTGTAACATATCTCAGCCCCTTTAATAGAAGCAGCAACCATTTCTGCTAAAGCCTGAGCCCAGCCTTTATCCCAATCTTGTTTCTTGGCTTCTATAATACAAAGCGGTGGTAATTCCATGCCACCATAATCTGTCGCCGGGGCGATTAAATAATCTGGTTCTCCCACTAAACTTTTTTCTTTATCTACATTAAAAGGTTCTTCTATCCAGACGTTTAAAGGCTTATTATTTTCTGCAACGATATTTAATATTGGCGTAATTACTTTGTTACATATTGTCGCCTCGTTCCTAAAACTTAAACTATCTAATAACCTTCTTTTGATGTTATTTAGTAATAATTCGGATATTTCTAGACTTTTACTGTTAATTATAGAACCGTCTTTTACCTTAATACTGAAAATACTAGCGACTTGTTCAACTGATTCAAATTGACCATAAGGCATAATATCTGTTTGCTTCCTTTTTTGGCATATCAAGGCGAATACCCGTTTTGATTTTATTACTATTTTTCTTGAGAGGCATTAATCCTTTCCATGCGGTTTACTACTTATCTGGGCAATTTCTTCCTTAAGAACGAGTAAATTTTTATAGATACCCATTAAATCATCTATTTTGGTACTATCAAAATTAGAACTTACAAAATATTGGTATTTATCCTTAGCTAACTTTTCTAAAATCACAAAGTTCCAAATAGCACCAATAATATAAGCACCTTTAATTACCTCATCTTGATTTAGTTCAATGGCTGAAATTAACTCGGCAATTAACTGGGGACGAGGATTAGAATATTCTTCACTACGTTTAAATTCTTGAATAAAGAAATAGGGTTTTTTAGCATATTCTAATCCTTCGGCAACTAGAAAATCAATCTCTCCCTTTAAAATAAAGCTATCTGTTTGATAGATTAACGGTTCTTCATAGAAGTCGCGTACTTTATTCTCAAGTAGCTTAAAGTTTACCCGATTTAAGATCGGTGAAATAAAATGTATTTTTAAATCTTCTTCTCGATAGATTTTGACAAAATTGGCTTCCTGCTGTAACAAATCGGTTAAAAATTCCACTTCTTCAGTTGTCAAAGAACGTCCATTATTAAACCAAGGTTCAAAAATATCACTCTCCAACCTTCTCTCCAGATTAAATAAATGCCTCAAATCCTTATCTCTTATTTTTGAATAAGTATAGATGGGCAGTTTATTTTTCTGCTGTTCAAAAGCTTCATTGATTCGTCTCAATTCATCTTCGGTTAAATTGTTGATTAAATATTGTAAATTCATAATCCATTCCTTCTAATGATAAATGAAGAGAGTAAACGTTGCTCCGCAGGTTGCAATCCTGCTCCGGCAGCAATGCCAACAGGGATTAAGGGCAGTGGCTCCGGCAGAGTAAGTACAATTAATTAGCTTCACTCGTCCAATCTTCAACGTTCAGTTGTTTATTAATTAATATTAAATGGTCATTATAAATCCCATCTTTCGCCACTAAAATACAATTATGTTCTAAAGCTGTTGCTGCAATCATTATATCAATGTTGTGCTTTTTTATTGCCTTACGGTTAATGCCCGTTGATTTCTGAAATCCAGATTTTAAAGCACCATAATACGTTGCTGCTTCTGGAGATAACGGCAAGATATTGAAAATCTCTTTTAAATCAGCAATTAGGTTTGTTATCTTATTTTTAACGAGGTTAGTTTTGGCATTGTATAAACTAAATTCAAGTTCATAAATAGAGAGAATGGAGATATAGATTTCGTCCAGTTCCGTTAATTGAGCCAGATGCTGTGATCTCAAAAAAAGGGGATTTTGGATCAAAAACGGCAGTAATAGTGTCTGAGTCGAGCAAGTATTTCATAATTTATTGATCGTGATGGAATTCAAAATCTTCTCTAAATTCACGTCCAAGCTGTTTAATTTCCTCTCCAAAACCATCTAAACCGCCGGTTTTTTCGACTTGTTTGAGAATGGCACAAGCCGTTTTATTCTTATAAATAATAGGCTTTGCCACTGTATCTTTTCGTTGGGTCAGCAAGTGTTCTAAAATTTCTGGGGTGATTTTTGTTCCAATTAGTGTTCTTATCGATTGTCCTTTTTGTTCTAGCAATACAAAAAGTGATTGCAAGGTATTATCTAAAAAACCATTACTATTTGGATTTGGTCCAATGTCTTGGAGAATATTAACTGTACATTTCATATAATAAACTCGTCAGTTATAAGTACTAAAGCAGAAATTATCTGGTATTTTCAATCCCCACATAGGGCGGCTGCGTGTTCTACGCCAAGTAAACCAGCGCCGCCGGTTATTAATGCTATTTTATCATTTGATTGCAATTGCTTAATCCTTATTTCTTTTAAATACAGAATATAACGTTGGAATGGTGAATTATGAATGGTGAATTATGAATGGTTTTGAGGCTAAAGTTTTTTTAAAGAAAAAACGTAACTACTCAGTCTTAGTACAACGGATTTAAGAATCAAACGGATTTTTCAACTTGATTTAGTACAACGGATGAACGGATACTTACCGGAGTTTAGTTGTGCTCAATGATTGTCATTTGAGGATGATAAATCCGTTGTATTCCCTAATCCGTTGTACTCAATTTAGGGCTGAGTAGTTACGAAAAAACTTTAGCTGAAGAATGATGAATTATTCAAACCATTCACCATTACTTGAGCTGATCATACAAAAGTTTCAAGATTCGCTTGCCCGTTTTTACTTCTGAAGATTTACCTTCACTATCAAGTATAACGATACGTGTCGTAGAAGATTCATCGACTAAATGAATGCGATATTTCTGATTATTTTTGGCTGACTTATTACTGCTAAAGAATTTTGTAAAAAATCCTTCATCATCATCCGTGTCAGGATCAATATAACGAATAAAATACAAGCCGCGTGAACGATCACGATCTTCCAATGTAAATCTCAGACGATCCAGAGCTAATCCTGTACGTCGCCATGTTCGTGCAAAATTTTCCTTAACGATTAAATTCACTTGTTTATCTTTGGCATAGACTAACTTTGCGCGTAAAACCGACTTCTTTTTTTCTGCTGTCGTCTTTTTTTCTGCTTTCGTCAGTAAAACGTTCGCCTGTTTTTTTTCTATCCCTAAAAAAACCATGAGACGATTAAGCATTTCGGCTTCAATTTCTGGATCAGAAGGACGATTTTGCCAAGTATAATGATTGCCTCTCGCAATTTCTTCTACACCTCGATGAGTCAAATAAACTTCTGTCACGCCAGCGTTCCGTTCTAAACGAAGTCTAAACTTATCGCGAGTTGGCAAAGAATATAGCATACCCAACGCCTTTGACAATAATTTACGAATACCTTCTTGAGGAATATCTGCATGATTTTCTACCCACTTGGTTTCCATAATCCCAATAGCAGAGTTTTCAGATTTTAGAATAAAACCATTTTCTTGCCAAAAACGCTTAATTTTTGTCCAATATGTTGCGGGTTCACCTTGTAATTCCAGCCAACGAATATTTCTATCGCGTTTGATTTGTACCTTTTTTGAAAGGGGCAGAACTTTGACTTTTTGTGATGATTGCCCCGTGGTTCGTTCACTACGGTTACGGTAGTTAGAAAAAGTGGTTGTTTCTGGTATAACGTTCTCTTCAGTAATATGAGTTGAACCAATTAAATCAGGCGGCACCTCTAAAGGTGGTACTGTTGTGCTTTTTTTGTAATCTGCTATACCCCCTGATGTTGTACATCCACCAATGATAGTGATAAGCAAACCAAAAAAAGCCGTTTTGAGTGATCTATTTCTGTCCATTTTAACGATTCTGCGATTTTTCACTTAATTCTGGCGAAATTTCTAAAGGGGGTAACTGTTGGCTTTTTTCATAAACAGTCTGATCATCCAACCAAGTGGAATCAAGGTGCCTAATAGCCGCACCACACCCAGACAATAAACTCAGTAATAGTAATAATGTTAGTGTTTTCATCAGTTATCAGTTATTAATGCGAATTAAGCGTTAAAATTGGAGTTCGAGGTTTTAGTTTTTTGAAAAAAAACTCAATTCTAGGTTCAAGTTTTTTTCTTTAAAAAAACTTTAACCTCGACTCTCGAATGTACTCCATTCGTATTTCAAGGCTGAG
>JAOZSV010000173.1 GCA_029939505.1 Thiotrichaceae bacterium
GTAAAGATGATAATATCAAATTCAATAATACTACCCGGCTCTACACCGACAGTAAAATGTAGGGTGGGTAGAACGAAGTGAAACCCACCACAATCATCTCATCAATAAAAAATAGGGAAATGGTGGGTTTCCGCTTCGCTCCTACCCACCCTACGCTTCAATGCAATTAAGTTAAGCCTTGGAGTCCATTCGAGGTTTTAGTTTTTTTTTCAAAAAAACTAAAACCTCGAATCCTTTAGATTTGGAAGTGTTTGAGATTTAAGCGAAATCATCCAAATCTGACGGTTGCTATATCCTTATATATAGGGGGTGTCAATGGCTTCTTCCACAATAACTTCACAACTCTCAATGCAGTTATCTTAGCATAGACTCCTTTAGAGTCAATCTCTTAATTCGTTAAAGAGCGCGTTTGTCCACCCAACCTGACGACAAAACACCATGTATTCTGTGCTTGTAGGGGCGAACCTGCGTGTTCGCCCTGGCTTTTAATGGCAGTGATGCAGGGCATTGGAACAAGCGACAAAAAAAAAGCCCCTCAGCTTTGCAGCTAAGGAGCTTAGTTTAATGAAAAACGTTATTAATCATACGTTTACAACAATTCTGTAGGGACATATGTAACGTGTTTTGCCTACCCATTGGTCGGCAAGGTTTATTTACCCGACTGACTTTACTTTGCACAAGCCTCAATTGGTAGCGCGATACCTTCTGCATCGTTTTTAGTCGTCGGAATGTCCGCGTTTGCCACAACTTCGCAGGTTTCGGGCTCAAAGAGATGTAAGCTCAAGCTTTTATCGTTGTTTATCCCAATCACCAACTGGTGGCTATTTGGCATCATTTCTAACGCCTCAGTTTCGCCGGGCAGACTACAATTAGCATCCAAAGTATCTGCGTCCTTATCGTAAACTAAAAGTGTCGTACCATAAGCACCATAAAATATAAGACCACCTTCATCATTTTCACTGACAGTCAAACCTTCTACTGGCAAGTCAGAGGGTATCTGCAAAGTACCCATACCTGTCATCGGCTCAATGGTAACAAGACCATCACCTTTAGCCCATGCCCATAATGTGCCATCTTTGCTAAAGGTCAGGTCTTCAACTTCATTGAAGCCAGTACTACCCACAGGAAAAATGTTGCCATTTTCACCATCTACGATATGGAGAACGCCTTTTAGACTTTTATCCACAACTTTATCACCAGGTACTGCGTAGATAAGATTAGTCTTTGGATCAATCGCTATGGATTCAAAATCATAACCATAGTACATTGGTCCTAACAGGTTCACTGTGTATAACCCATCTAGGCTAATGGTGAGGAACTGCGAATCATTGAGTCCTTCATCATGTACCAGGTAGAGTTGGCATGATGCAATAGCCTGTTCAGGTTCCGGAGGAGTTTGGTCAATCTGAGTATTGAAGACCACTTTACAATTACTATCTCCACCTGTGAGACAAGTCTGTTCGCCTAAGTTTTCTGCGCCTTTTCTAGCTATCACAAGATATTCACCGGCCACTAAACCAACAAAAGCAAAGTAACCACTTATATCAGTTACAGTGATATTATCACCAGCCTTGATTGTGACATCTTTAACAGGACGACCATCTCTATCTAAGACAGTGCCATAAAGAGCGTACTTAGCAACAATGGCGTTATCACCGGTGTCAACAACAAAATCAAGGTTACAATTTTCATTGTCACCTACAACACAGGTTTTATCTATGAAAACAAAGCTATCATCGTTGGCTTTATTGGCAGTAACAAGATATTCACCTTCTACCAAATTTATAACAGCATAGTAACCAAACTCATTGGTTACGGTCGTTTTATCACCTACTGTCACCGTAACATTTGCGATTGGATTGTCGTTGTTGTCAGCGAATCTACCACTTATGCTATAAGGCCCTACTGTTACATTAGGCTCATCTGGGACATCCTCTATTGGTATCAGTTCAATATCATCTTCAATGACAGGTTCGTCAATATCACTGAGAATAACTTTACCATGACGAGCTTCAACTTTCCTCTGTAAAACCGAAATGACAAAATCACGCCCATACATATCATAAAGATTAGCCTTTGCGATTGTTAGTGGTGTGCTTTTAACAGAACCACCAGCAACAAGACGCAGTGTAATGGTTACGATTTCACCAGTTCCATTTATTGGCTCTTGGGTATCCAAACCAATACGTAGTATCCCAGCATCATTGTAATTAGATATCAAGCCAGCTTTGGAGGCAAGCCCGGTTCTTTTCACTTTGACAATTTTTTCAACTACATTTGTATCATAAACAATGATCAAGTTCATGGCAGACAAATCAGTTGAATTGCTGACAGACAAGGTAGTCGTGACTTCTTCGCCAGAAATACTGGTGATATCGTCCACACTAAGAACAACGGTCGTACCTTTACCATCCCGCAAACCTCTGCGTTTACGTGTTTTAGAGCTTGAGCTATCACCTGGCCATTTCTGATTGAGAGCATAGTGAATCACCATACCAGCATCACCAGAATTTACCGAATTATCGCCATTCACATCACCAGCAGTGTTTTGTTCAGCAGTTGCAGTGCGTTTTTCAACACCAATACTTTTAGCAGTAAAGGCATCTATGGTTTGTCTTCTACCATCACCATTAAGATCACCCTTAATGTAAGCTTTGCCAATGTGAACATAAGCTATTGCACCTTTTTTGTCTCGATCACCACTTTTTGTGAAAGTTGTGCCGATGACATCTAATGGAATTTTTTCACCACTAACATCATAAATATTAGTACCGTTACCCGCATCTCTCACCAATGTTAGAGGCGTTTTTAATTCCTCTTCATTAGAGATAATATCAAAGATAACTCTGAAAAAGACACCTTCACCCACAAGTGGAACAGGAGGTTCTTCCAAAGGTTCGATCGCAAATGTTGCTATCTTACGATTCTCATCACTACCATCTTCTAATCCAGAAAGTGTGACATTGTATTTATCATCTGCAACCACATCACCTTCATTAATTTTGACATCATTGACTGAAAGAATAGTGCTGTCATACTCAAGCCAAATGTCACTTGTAAGGATGCTTAAATCACCGCCGTTAAGTATATATATAGGAACTTCTACCGTATTCCCAGAAGTACCAATATTTTTGAGTTCTAACGTGGTTACACCAACTCGAACACATTGTTTGTTAGACTTGTGTTTAAAACTGGTGTTATTAAGCCAAGCATCAATACGATAGCAATACTCAGTCCTTCTATTTTCAGCAATTACTGCATCTTTGTCATACGAAGTCAAAGATGGTGCTGAAATTTCAGCTATCGGATTTTCAATATCGAAGTCCGCATTTGCTTCAGCACGCAAAATACGATAAACAAGATCGGGATCATTGTCAGCATCATTACTAAACTTCCACTTCAACAAAGTATTGTTATACCCTGATTTAGCTTCAAGCGTCAGTTTAACTGCAGCGGCTTCGGTTACGAAAGTCCATTTTTCACTTTCTACATACGGATTATGATCATCCTTAGCACGAACCCACCATTCATAAGATGTTTCAGGATTCAGTTTTTTTACCAATATATCAAATGAAAGTTCAGAATGATATTCTGATTCACATCCTCCACTTCCATCATTTGCTGTATAGCAAACTTGGTATACTACATCATCTCCATCTTCATCTTCGCTAGCATCCCAAGTCAATCTTAAGTCGATTGAAGAGTCAATTTCACTACCACTTTCCGGGGACGGATTTGTGGGAGCATTTGGAGGTTGATTACCAAGAGTTTTAAAACTCCAGGGTTCTCCTTGTACAGGGTCGTTAACATTATCAGTAACGTCAACTCTCCAAGTATAGTTTAGTCCTTTTTCCAATTTCGATGCAAGAATAGGACAAATTGTTTTAGACTGATTTTGACACCCTTCAACAGGCTGTAATGGCAAATTTTCACCAAAGTAAACACTATACTTTAGTTCATCACCATCATTATCATGGGTTGCACCGTTCCAACCTAATTCAAGATCAGTTGTGGAATCAACCTTTTCTGTACCTGACGCTGGTGATGGACTTGTGGGTTCCGCTGGCTTTTCATTCTTGTTTGTATGAAAAATCCACTGGTCATTTGCCGGGTTAGGAGGATTAATTTTATCACTAGCAGCAACTAGTAAATAATAATTGTTACCGTCGTCATCAAAATATGAATCTAAAATAACACACTTTAGTGTATCAATATCTTGACATTCCGCAACTGGTATTTTTACATTACCGGGCTTATAAAAAAAGACACTGTATAGCACTGGGTCTTTTTCATCATCAAAACTAGCATCCCAACTTACTTCCAAATCTTGCTTGGCATTTACTTCGTCTGTAGTAGGATCAATTTCTACCCCACCATTTTTGAAGATCGGATTAATGGGTTTGCTAGGTGGCCGATTTGCACGAGTTTTAAAACTCCATTTCGGCCCTTTAATAGTAATATCACCATAAGAAACCTCAAGCTGCCAATAATACCGTGTTCCATACGCAAGAGCACCATCAAGAACACATGACTCTAATGATTCACCTTTGCAAGAAGTTAAAGGGATAAGGTTATTATTGGTCCCAAAATAGACTTGATAAGTGAAAGGAACTTCATCGGGAACCGCACTTGTCCAACTTAGGTTTACATCAACCTTTTCATTTTCAGAGTCATCAGATGGAGTAGGTATTTTATTAAACAAAGCTTTTCTGATTTTCTCATTTTGCTCAAGTTCTTCAATCCTAGCTTTAGCTTTTTCAAGTTTCTTCTTAACAGTATCTATTTGGCCTGCTTGAGTTACTTGAGCTTCCTTAGCTTTTTGAAGATCAATTTCAAGTTGATCAATTTCATCTTGAAGAGCAGTTTCAGTTGCCGCAGCTTGTGCTTTGACAGTCGCTAATTCACCTTCAAGTTCGTCAATTTTCTCAGCTTTCTTTTTAGAGTCAGCTTCAGCTAATTCAAGTTTCTCATTGACTTTTTCGAGATCATCTTGAGCTTGTCCAAGCTCAAGCTTAAGCCCTGCTATATCTTTAGTAGCCGTCTTAAGTTTATCTTGGAGATCGTCGATCTTAGTCTCAGCGGCTTCAAGTTCACCCTCAAGAACATTGATATTATCATTAGCATTTACAAGATCAGTGGTTAAAGTCTCAATTTCTCTTTGCTGCTGCTCGATCTTTTTTCTGAGAACACCGGTGCCAGATTTGTTAAATATTGCTTTAACGCTACAGTTACTATTGGCAGTAAATGATACCGGATTAGCGCTAGACGACAGACAAGAGCTACCATCCCAACCGGCAAAAGTACTATTATTGTCTTTTGGAATTGCTGTTACAGTAACCTCTTTACCATCCGAAACATCTATATTGCAATTATCACATTGAGACGAACCATAATTTATCTCTCCTTCACCTGTACTGGTAGAGGTAATAGAAATAGTAACGGTTTTTGGAGAACAAGATTGAATCTCATTAATCAGCTTATCAATAAATACAACTGTTTCATATCGAGGTACTTCTTGGTTTGGCACAAAGTTATTAGCTCCCTCATTTAAATAGCCAGATGTTAAGCCCTGTCCCTTACCTTTTGCAAGGTAAATTTTCATCCAATTCGGAGCAGAATTATAGTCATCAAAACTATAATCCAGTTTTGAAATTACACCACAGTATTCCTCATAGGTACGTACCGTAAGGGAAAGTGCTTCTATTCTAGAAATACGTTCATCAGGACGGAATTTTTTACTACCATTCAAAGGGAGAGTGAGAATACCAAATTCTCCTCCTGCTGTTGTTTTTCCATCCCCATACGCCTTAAGTATTACATCAACGAACTTGGAGTCTAAGGAACTGATATCGTCAAAACGATTTTCGCCTTGACTAAAACGCTTCGATAGACGTTTTTCTAGCGCGTTTATCAAGATATAGACAAATTCCCGACGCCATTCTTTGTGACAAAGAGTCCGAATTTTCGGTTTCGGGGGGAAAGTATCACTATAATTATTCGCCAATTTTTTAGCTTCCGCTAATTTGTCCGCTAATTTGCCAGAATAACCAGGAGAAAACCAATCCAGTTCACAATCTACATGATCAGCCGCTTGTGCTAACCCGGTAAAAAGCAAACAACTCAAAAGAGCAGTGGTCAAAAAGGCAGAGAACGAATCTATTCCCCACCGCTTGGCAAAATGGCCCCGCCATCGTTCGGGAGGCCCTTGATTGGCATTCTGTCTAACAGAAGCCTTTTGTTTAAAAACATTCATAATGATTTTCCTCATTAATTGAGTGAAATATAAAATAGTGAAATTGCCCACAATGAGCAATTCACCAACGTTTGACTACTTGAAAGATTCAATCTCCCAGTAGCCCATTTTAACGTGAGGTGAGTACACACTTCGTATTCACCCCACGAAAAAACTGGCTAATTAACTGATGTGACGCAGGGTGCTTCTAAATTCTAAATTCCACCGATTTCATCGGTGGCTATTCATGTTTAACCCATTCGGGGTTGAAACTAACCCCAACGGGGTGAAATGTGAATAGCCACCGATGAAATCGGTGGAACTTGGAAGCACCTTGCGTCACATCAGTAATTAATTCTCAGACTTAGGTGTTGTTGACTCAAACTTGTCAACAAAATATTTTTTGAACCAAGAAAATTGAGCCGCTGGATTTTTATCATGAATGGTACATACCCTTTGACGAATAGCTATTTGTTGAGCTTCTTTAGCACGGGACAATTCATCGCCAATTAATGTAGAAGCAATTTCATCCGGATTGACATAAACACCTAAGTTGACATGCCTTTTTAGGAGCTTTTCGGTGAATGTCGATTTGCCCGCACCATTAGGACCCGCAACTAGCCTAAGTCTTGGTGTTTTCATCATTCAATTAATTATTCACCGGTTCAGTGCGTCCATCTGGGTAAACCCATACCAATTGACCTTCTCGTAGTTCTGTGATACGAGAACCTCGTTTTTTTGCATTTTCAATGGCTTCACGTCCAGCTTCTTGGGCAATGGTTTCCAATTCTTGGGTGGTTAACTCTTCCAAGTTTTTGCCCGCAATTTGAGATAGCGTCTCCATATTTCTCCTTAAATCAATATCCTTAATTGTTAAAGAACAGTTTTTAGGTGGTACTACTAATACCACGTTAATTATTCCACACGAATTGTAGGACAATTAAAAAAATCCAAATTGTTAAAGAACAGATAGCCCTAATAGAGGGTATTTAAACCTTATCAATATCTAAACGATATGATCCGAACAGTGAGAAATAAGTTTAACGACATATAACATATATGGGGACTAAAAGAAAAAGGCCAATACTTTTGTCAAAAAAAGTGAAAAAAATTCTTGCCTACTCGCCCTTCAGACTGCTGCAATCTGATATTTCATCAGGGCTTAAAAAAATGATTTTCGAGTTTTTAGTTTAAATAGTGACATAAAATTTAGCCCTATAATGTTAGATTGATGGGATCAATTTATTATTTAAACAAAATAGACATGCAAAAAACAGGCATTTATATAAACATCCTACATTTTATAAAGGTCAACAATGTAATCGCCTCAAATATGGCAGTGATTAAACGGAAAAAAGTGGTCAAAAAGTGGTCAAAAAGTGACCAAGTTAATTAAAAATGAACCCGTTTAATTTTTGCCATCGGGTTATATTGGCACTCGCCTTATTTGACGGGACTTTTCAGAATAGTTATTCAGAAATCAACAATTTAGAACATTAGTCGTATTATACTATAATGTATTGATTTTATTGATAATTAACAAATAAGAACCCCGTATTCAGCCCTGGTTAAAAATTAACCAAATCAGTTTTCACCATCGTGATTAGATTCATTGGATTCAAATAAAAAATGGAGCCAAAAAATTTCCATACTCTATCGCCCTTCAGACGAATAAGGAATTAGCCCTTTGCCATTGAAAATTAAAAAGTTATAAATTTTTAACGAAGAATTCGCTGATTATTAACCCATTGTTTGGATCACATTTAACGATTCGTAATCCATGTTATCCTACGTTTGCTAATTCGGATAGCAGTAAATTTTGTAAATCCATAAATATTGTTGATGAGGTATTTGTAGCCATATTTCCTAACATCTCTTGTATTAACAATTCTTTTCCGAAGTGATGAACCCCAAATTCAGCTTGGATACATTGGCAAAGCTGGTTAAAAGCTTCTTTCCCTCGAAATCGCTGTTTTGCTTTGTCAAATTGAATGAGATGAGGTTGATTCAGCCAAGTTTCCCACGGAATTTCGGTCATCATGTCGTCAAAGAGATGTGGCGGTTTGGGTTTCAGTTTGACCACCCGTTCTGATTTAAACGCCTCATTTAAAAACCATTCTTTAACTTGATTGATCGTTTTGTGGTCAAAATCGACCGGCTTTTCTATCGAAGGATATTTCTTGATTTGAATGGCAAGATTAAACTTTAAGCATTCCCAATATTCGGTTTTGATCGATTTTTGAAAATATTGTTCTAAACAATTATCTAATCTTATCTGACTAGCTGGTTTCTCAAATTTTCGATAACATTTGGCACGAGTCATATTGGACGTTTCCTTTTTGACTGGAATTTGATTGATCCAAGTTGCGAGGTAATCGGTTTCTTCAAGCAAATAGTTTTCCCACTCATGTCTCTTCCAATATAGAATTTTTGGCTTTTTAGCACTGATTAATTTGTGATTAGCCTCGGCTTGGGAACAAAATTGGGTTCGATAATCACGGTCTGCTATTGCCAACACAGGTATAGATTGATGAATGGTAGAATATTGATAACCAAGCCTGGCATAAGAAGTGAAGGCTGAACTACTGCCCACTTCTATCACATTAGGAATAATGGACAATCCCTTCGCGGTGATTATTTTTCGGATTGCACGTTTAAAAAAGGCTAACTCTGGGCTATCTTCGCCTTCAACAAAAATGTAAAGTGCTTGTTTTGATATTGGCATTTAGAACAGTTCTCCTTTTTCCCCTAGCTCTATTATTTCGTTTTCAAAAAATAACTGTTTGACAATCGGGGAGTGCGTGGTAAGGATATATTGATTATTCGAGGGTTCCTCCCTCAACGCTTCAATTAATCTCTCTTGCCAAACGGGATGTAAATGCAGTTCAACTTCATCAATCAATACGATAGAGTTGATGGCCACTTCAGCGACCATACCCACTAATATTCTTAACACTTGGTGTTCACCAGAACTCATTTGCAGGAGATCATATTCGGTATTATTCTTTTCAACAATTAAAGTATCAAAGTCTGGACCCGATTCCAGTCTGATTAACTTGACCGGATAACAAACTTGATTAAATAATCTCTGGATTTGATGCCAATATGATTCACCATATTTTTGGAAATTCCAATTAAAATGTTTTCTATAATAAACACTTAACCAAGACAACACATCATCAAAAGGTAACTTCTCTAACGGTTCTAAAGACAGATTTTTGACAGGTCGAAGTGAACGCCGTTGTTCAAGGTAACAGACACCACCAACACGTTGAAATAGACTGGGTGGTATCAGTTTCTGACTGACTGCTTGCGCTATTTGTCCTCTCGCACCAAGAACTTCTGTCAAACTATTCGCAGACTCAACGGAAAAATTTCTTGGTCCGTAAAAATCGTTTTTTTTGGGATAGGCCCAACTCACAACAGCCGGCATAGAAATTGGCGGTTCATCGCGATTAAATTGGAAAGGCGGTTCTTTTTCTAAGGCAGCGAAAACGTCATTAATCGCACGCGCTTCATCTTCACTTCTGACATATTCAAACTCTATTTTTGCGGGCGAACCGCTACCACGAATCATTTGGGCGACCGAAAATTCTAATGCTTCTCTAAAACGCGGCTGAGAGGGATTCTCAAGCAGACGAATAACGATAAGAATCGCGTCCAAAATAGAGGTTTTGCCACTGCCATTGGGACCAACAATCAAGTTGATTTTTTTAGGTTTAGATAGACTATCGGTAAAGTCAAACGCGCTATTTTCAATCGCACGAAAATTCTGAATTTTGAGAGAGTGTATTTTCATATTTCATATTTTATCATATTTGAGTAGAGGAAATAGCCGGGTAGGGTAAACAACGTCTTCTTGGTGCAGCACCAAAACGTTAAAATACCAAGAGATTTACCCTGAAAAAGAGGTTTATAGAAATGCCGTTGCACACAAAAAGACGTTTGCCCACCCTACCTAGCTAAATCCTTAAAGAGTTCATCAACATTTTTAAAGACTTCGCCGCTTCCAGATTCAATTTCTTTCAATGCACTCAAAGTCGTTTCATTAATAATTTCATCAACGGTTGATTCAGGTTCAGTAAAAATGATATAAACCGTTGTTGATTTATTGGTTAGCGAGGTTGGTATATCATCAAGCCATTGTATTTTGTTTCCAGTTAAAGTGGCTTTGAACTTTTGTAACATATTGTATTTCCGAAATAAATCATTTTCTGAACCAGAATTTAAGAATTCACATCAATTCTGAACCAGATTAGAGGCTAAAGTTTTTTGAAGAAAAACTTTAGCCTCTAACGGATTAATTGATAAACAGGATTGTCTTCTCAATGTCATCCTGAGCATCCGTTAAGATGTGAGTAAAATGTAGGGTGGGTAGAACGAAGTGAAACCCACCACAACCATGCTATCTAATAACATAGATAATAACATCAATTGGGAAATGGTGGGTTTACGCTTCGCTCCTACCCGCCCTACGCTTGCTGAGGTTTTTAAGTAAGTGATTCAAATTGAGAAAAATAGTTGGAGTCAAACCTCAGAGGTTTTGAAAACCTCAGAGGTTTTTAAGTAAGTGAATTGATTTATCTGAAAATGGTTATATTTTAACACACCTTGAATTTATTCATTAAGGTTAGAACATTCAATCATTTCAAAAAATTTTAACGAAAAAAAAGGTTTGTCACTTTATCAGGGCAAAACCCTGCCCAAAGT
>JAOZSV010000174.1 GCA_029939505.1 Thiotrichaceae bacterium
GCATCTGTTTGGAAAATTTTCCGGATGCTATCCCTGATTTCGGGATAGTATCCGTTTTGAAAAAAGGAGATTCAATGTCATACGGTAATTTTAAATCAGTATCAGAAGTAGCAAGGAAATTTAATATAGAAGTAGTAGATAATTCTTTCGTAGCGCAGAAAGAGATAAAAGTGTCAGAAAACTATTTTTCTGATCTTAAAAAGAGGTTAGGTACAAGCATAAATTTTATAAATGAATTTACTATTTGTGAAACAATTATCAGGCCTATCCTAGATATAGTCGCAGCAGATTATGATAATTTAGATATATGGTCACATGTTTCCTATAATGTGGATGTTGAAAAGGGTCTCATAGGAGAACCTGACTATTTAATAGCACCAAGGACAAAGTATGGTGATATGGAAAGGCCGGCTATCTGTATTATAGAAGCTAAACAAGAAAAATTTGATGACGGTTGGGCGCAAGCACTCGCTGAAATGGTCGCATCATCTTTGCAAGGCGCGGACGTTTGTTACAGTACTGTTACTACAGGAAAAGCATGGGAATTTGGTCACTTAAAAGCGGGAACTTTCACTAAACATCCTATTCAAATCTCAGCAGCATCTGACCTACAAAAGGTGTTTGATATATTGAATTGGCTATTTTACCAAACGAGTATAGCTTATTATGACCAAGTACCAAACCTGACAAACCTGGCATTCCACCAAACCGAAGGTGAGTCCAATGGCATTTAGTGATTACAAACATATCTCTCAGGTACAACAAGAATGTCAGATTATCGCCCAGGAGGAACGCTTCATTGTCCCTCAAGATGTTGAGCTTCCTCGTCAATTTGTCCAAGAATTCCGCTTCAATCAACAATATTTTGATCTGTATGCATCGGAGGGTTCTCGAACCGAACTCATCATTTTACCGTTCATTCGAGAAGTGTATAAAAGCTACGCTCAAGACTACGAACTTTGGGTGCAAAAATCGTTACACTGTGATGACAAGTTGCGAGGAACGCCAGATTATCTCCTGGCAACCCGATCTGAACTTGGAAAACGGGTTTAGCGATGCCGTTATTAGTGATGGTTGAAGCCAAACGGAACGATTTTGAAGAAGGGTGGGAACAATGTTTAGCGGAATTGGTCGCGGCGCAAACCTTAAATAAAGAGCCATCTCGCCCTGTCTATGGCATTGTAACCGACGGGAGACGATGGGAATTTGGCAAATTAGTCCAAAACCTATTTAGTGAGAACGTTGAAGCCTATCCAGTTGAGCATGTTCAGCACTTATATAGTGCGCTCCACTGTCTATTCCACCTGGCAACGGCTGTCGGAAATGAGACATCTGCCTCATAAGCTCTCTGAGGAATACGATGAAAAAACGATTGAGAGTAGTCCCTACAAACCAGTTACGGTGTTCAAACGGTGGAAATTACATAGTTAATTGAAAATTATGAATGTTCAAAAGGATTTTTTGGAAGATTTCTGACTCTACCGTTTTCTGCTGATAACGTCATGTATGGATTTTTACACCCTATCAATACTGATGAGGGATGCCTTAAAGGCAATGGTTCACTATATATGGCTTGCCTCTTGCGAGTAATGAACCATGATACGTGAACGTAACCTATTGGATTTATTCTCAACAGAATCCGTTAGAATCATAAATTTTAAAAGTCAATATACTGAAATTATCGTATATGCTATAATTACATACAACAGCAATGTGTTAAGCGGAGGCTATAATGTTTTCAGAGCCAGTTGTAACCCAAATGGCGGCATACCTTTTAAAGAAAAGGGGCAATCGCATGGCTTTTATCAAACTAATTAAGCTGCTTTATTTAGCAGAGCGAAAAGCGGTTTCAAAGTGGGGTGAGCCTATTAGTGGCGATCATTTTGTTTCCATGCCCCACGGTCCCGTGCTTTCTCAAACTTACGATCTGATCAAATCCCAGCCTTCTCCAGACGAAGTGAGTCCTTGGCACGATCTCATTAGAGATGAAGATAATTATGAAGTATCCCTATCAAGAGAGGTTGAGGACTTTGATGAGTTGAGCAAAGCCGAAATGCGGATACTTGATGAAGTTTATGCAGAATATGGCACAATGAGTCGATTTCAAATTAAAGATTTTACTCATGATTATTGCCAAGAATGGGAAGATCCAAATGGGAGTTCATTCCCTATCAACTTAGAATCCATTTTTCGTGCGATGGGGCGTGATGAGGAACAAGTGAAAGTGCTTAGTGAATTGAACCAAGAACAACGATATCTTGATCAAGTCAAAGTAAGCCTGCGATGAATAATAGCTTCTCTCTCATTAAGCGGGGTACAATTCTGATTCCATCAGGCTCCTCTCACCATCTCCACTTTATCTGTTGCAACCCAGTCTATTATTCTAATTTAGGAGTAACTACTCAGGGCAAACACAAGGGATTGCCCCTACATCAGAAGATTTTCGTCACTCGACATAAGAATATTTCAGCCTAAAGTTTTTTAATGTTGTAGGGGCAATCCTTTATGGTTGCCCTGAGTACCAAAATATTAAAGTTTTATCAAAAATATTGTTAATACTCGATGATCAAGTTTTCTCGTTATTTAAATGATAAGACAGATTGTGGTATTTAACAAAATAATCCGAACCTGGTCCCTTTTATTCAATTATTTATGCACAGGTACTTAGGTTTTAAAGCCTAGTCGTATTTTGCCGTTGCACGAAAAACACCTTGCCCACCTACAACAACTTTGATTTTATTCTCTATCAACTTGGAGAAATCTTATGGAACTCATTTTCGAGGTTTTAGTTTTTTTTCAAAAAACTAAAACCTCGAAATTGATATTCCAGAAAAATATGTCATTTCTCAATCGCCGGAAAAATTAACTCAATTATTAAAATTGAATACCGCCATAGATATGTATAGAAATGGACTACTTTCGGTAAGAGCGGCTATTGAATTTATTGGAAAAATAGATCGCTATGAATTTTTATACGAATGCCAACAAAGAGGTATCGAACACCAAACTTATGAAAATATTGAAGAATTAAATAACGAAGTTGCTATGTTAGATAAGGAATTATCATGATTGTAGTAGCAGACGCATCACCTTTAGTGGCATTGGCAATCTGTGACAGTTTGGATATTTTAGGAAAACTATTTGATGAGGTTACCGTTTCACGAGAGGTTTATGAAGAAGTAACTGTTGGTGGTCAATTCGGAGCAGTTCAACTTTTCGAGGTTTTAGTTTTTTGTCAAAAAACTAAAACCTCGAAAAAGAATATTTACAAGAAAAAGTCACTGATTTGGATTTAAATCGTGTTGTAATTGAGGGAAGTTCACTGGATAAAGGCGAATTGAGTTCTATCGCATTGTATAAACATCTCCAAGCAGACTATTTGTTAATTGATGAAAAAGCGGGACGAAGGGTAGCAAAACTGAACCACATAAAAGTCATTGGAAGCCTTGGTATCCTTATTGAAGCCAAGAAAAAAGGAATACTTCCATCTCTTAAACCTCATATTCAAATTTTAAGGGACTCTAAAATTTATTTTAATCCAACTTTGTTAGATTATACTTTAAAACTGGTTAATGAATAGGCTGCGATATAGTCTTCATATTAAATTGAGGGACGTTTGGCGGCAGTGGTGGAACTTTTTCAATTTATTGACAAGACAATTAGAATTGCTGATGCATAACGCTCCAGCTTTTAATAAAATATGTGATGCTGAACATCACGGTATGCATTCCCACGCGACCGTTACCATAAATCTTTTAACATTCAGAGTTCATAGCTAGAAGCTATCTAACTCACGACATTAATTATGTTCAAATTGAGTTTATTAATAAAAAAAATCGTTTGGTTTCTCAAACCTAAAAAAAACAGGCCACCTCCTCCAGTACCTGAATCTCAATTCAATCTCCAATCTACCCAGATTGAATGGGCACTTTTTGAACGGATGCGTCTTGCAGCCCAAGCGAATAGTCAGCCGGCAAGAGACAACGGTTCCATGTCACAAGCTGATGAGGTACCCCTGCGCGTGATTCCGCCCGACGATTTTAATGCGAATCGCCTATTTTCCGAAATCGCAGCCCTACCAGAAAACGGAGGTGAAGTGCATTTGCCAGCGGGTCGTATTGAACTGACAGAAACGCTGAAACTCCGTACTGGTGTAAGCCTCGTCGGCGTGTTAGGGATGACGGAGTTGGTGTTCAAGGATATTGATTTTGGTCTAATGATTCAAGGTGATAATCGGGTACGGGTGGAAAATATAAGGATTCGTCATCAAGGTACGAATAAGTTTTGTGCTGCCATTTTGGTGACTAGAGCGAGCGATATTTTATTTTCTCAGGTCGAAATTCTTGCACCTCGCGCCGTCGGTTTTTTGTTTTCAGATGAAGTTTACAGGGCGCGGTTAGAACGGTGTACCGTTTATGAAGCAGATATCGTTGGTTTTATGATGATACGCGATGTGCAAGATACGGTACTTGACTCGTGTATCGCAGAACGCTGTAAACAAAGCGGTATTTTTCTTACCGATCTAAAATTACCCCCAGAAATTGAACCATTAGATTTTCAGGCACAAATACACTATACTACTGAAATTATTGGTAATTTTGGGCCTTTCTCACCTGCTGATCCTGCGCCATATCGCAATACACTAATCAATTGTTCATTTCGTCATAATCGTAAAATGGGTATAACAACCGATGGTGTTGGTTATTTACGAGTTATTAATTGTGTGATCGCGGAAAATGATTGTGAAGGAATTACGATTGATAATGGTTCTTGGTATTGTCAAGTGCAAAATTGTCACATTTATGGTAATGGTAAACGGGCTTTACAACATCAGATCGAATTAACCCAAGATTTTGTGGAAGACATGGGTTTAATGGCTGATGGCAGCTCTCAAGCTAAATTACCAGGTATTAGCCTTGACAATGCAGCTTATACACGTATTGAAAATAATTGTATTGATGGCAATTATGGAGATGGCGTTAAATTTGTGCGTTCCGTATATAGCTGTACGGTGGCAAATAATCTTATTGTTGATAATAATCGCGGTGTGAATAAAAAATTTCATTTTTTTGGGGTGCTGATTGGAGTCGCGCAACGCCAACATTCTGAACAAAGTGATTTTGCCAGTTGTTATAATCAGATAGTCAAGAATGATATTTTGGGAGTACATCATGCGGGGGTACATCTGTTGCCAGGTACAACAGGAAATATGGTACAAGATAACCATATTGTGGGAGCGACTTTTGCGGCTATTGAAGATCATACGACTGTCGGAACAAATCTTATTAAAAACAATGATTTTTCAAAACGATTCTGTTGATTTCTAGTAAATGTAGCGAAACCCACAAAAAAATGGTGGGTTTCCACTTCGTTCCTACCCACCCTACATTTTGAGTATAACGTTTTACCGTTGCACCAAAAAAAACCTACATTAACATTTTTTTGTAACTACTCAGCGGTTAGCCTTGAAATTGATTTCAAGGCTAAAAGCTAAAGCAGGCTCAGCTAAACGACTCCGTTTTTTTAATAGTCTGCTTTAGCAGACTTTAGCTTTCAGCCTTGAAATTGATTTCAAGGCTGAGTAGTTACATTTTTTTTAGCGTTTTGTAACAGGAATTGAAATATGGCATTTAGTGATTTTAAAAACATTGCAGAAGTGCAGAAAAAATATCATATCAAATACCATGAAGAAATTTTCCTGCTCACTGAAGAAATACAACCCTCAGAACACTTTTTAAGTGATTTGGAATTTTATAAAGAAAATATTGATGTTTTTAGTTCAGAAGCCTCACGCTGTGAAATTATCATTTCTCCCCTTTTGAGAGAAGTGTATAAAAAATATTATTTAAAGTGTTCCTTCTGGATCCAAAAAAGTCTGTCTTATGATGAAACGCTTTCTGGCACACCAGATTATATCTTTTCTGCTCGTTCTGAGTTAGGTAAGACGGTATTAGAGAAACCAATACTTATTGTCGTTGAAGCAAAAAAAAATGATTTTGAACAAGGTTGGGGGCAATGTTTAGCAGAATTAGTTGCTTCGCAAAAAATCAATGATGATATTGAGCATCCTGTTTATGGAATTGTTACTGATGGTAATTTATGGCAATTTGGAAAATTGAAAAGAGATGTGTTTGTTAAAGAACCAATCAATTTTACCATTGATAAGTTAAATCAATTGTATGGGGCATTAAATTATGTAGTTCAATTAACCCACTGAGAAATCCGATTTTTTTGCAAAAATCGGATTTCTTAAACAGTGTAATGGTGGGTTTCCACTTCGTTCCTACCCACCCTACCTTACTAAAACTCATATTCCCTTTTGCTCCAGTAATGCCAGTCATTTATGACCTCGTTTGTTTGATCATCTATATGAATACCGGTATCGACAACATCTACCTCATCATTCAGATTCAAAGGCGAAGTTCTTCTTTCAACTGTACATTTTGCCTTAAATGGGAAATGACAATTCTCCGAAACATAATAGTACCATCCCATTGCCCTTTCTTCTCTATCATACGCATCAACCACAATTTCCATGTCAATACGATGTTCCCGTTCTTGATCTTTTTCTAATTTAGTCATGACTTTTTCGATATATAGTAAAAATTCTGAAAAGAAAAAAATCGAGGTTTGAGTTTTTTTTTCAAAAAACTCAAACCTCGATCCCCAATTATCCTTTTTCTCTAGGGAGAAATATGCCTTTAATACAATTTGGATTTCTTATGGCTATTTGTATATGATTATGCTTCTTAAACCCAGCATTTGGATAAAGTTCTCTACCTTCCCAAAATACAGCTCTTACTGAATCAAAAATGACTCCATTTTGTTTTGCAATCTGAAGTGCTAGTCTAATTACAGTACAATCTAATTCCCTTTTCTTTAAGTCAAAGTCTTCTGAATGAAAACTTTTATTTTCAGGTAAAGGCATATTTTCAGCTTTAGCAGTATATTCTAATTCTTCAAAAGCATAAGCTAAAAAATCTAAATTTTCTTGTTCTAGTAAATCGAAGCAATTTCCTAAATCTAAAATAGCGCCTAGTACAAAAGGGGTTTTGATCTTGCTATTCTTTCTTTTTGAATCTTGAACAGCATACTGTTTGGCTCTCGAAAGGTTATTTTCCCAAAAGTATATACCACTACCAAGCCAATCATATTTGTTACTGCTTGGTAAAAATTGGGTTTTGTTATTAAGTATTTGGTAAGCGACTTCTTCATCAATTCCATGAAAGCCATAAACAAAAGATGTTTTAGTTTTATACATTTTAAATAGTCGGTTTACGTCCTGACTTACGATCTTTTTCTACCGTTTCTTGAGAAAAATATTTATCGGATAAATAACCATCAGAGCCGATTATATCAGCCGCTTTCAATAAGGCAACTCGTTGTGAGTGAGTTCTGATTTTAGATTGCTCTCTAGCAATCCTCGTTAATTCAGTAATAGACATGATATTAACCTCACAGATATACTGTTCAAATTCTGTTTATTGAAGGAGGGTGCGGAGAATTTTTCACCCTTTTCTTATTAATCAGAATTTTCAGAATGAAAATTCTGATTAATACAAATTATTTCTCTGAAAAGCGATATTCCCGTGTCAGCTTAAATATAATTGGACTCAATAATAACAAAGCGATTAAATTAGGAATCGCCATAAGCGCATTAAGTGTATCTGCGACTAACCAAATCAAACCTAATTCTCCCATCGCGCCAATGGGTATAACCAGCACCCATAATAACCGAAAAATTTTAATTGATTTGTATCCAAAAAGAAATTGCACACATTTTTCACCATAAAAGCTCCATCCTAATAATGTCGTGAAAGCAAATATCGCAGAGCCAAGGGCAACAATATAGCCTCCAAAATTCGGTAAAGCGATTTCAAATGCGGCTGATGATAAAGATGCGCCAGTCGCGCCAGTTGTCCAAGCACCAGAGATAATAATCACCAAACCTGTAATGCTACAAACGACCATCGTATCAATAAAAGTTTCTAACATAGCAATAACGCCTTGTCGCACAGGGCTATCTGTACGAGCCGTCGCTTGTGCTATTGGTGCGCTACCTAAACCCGCTTCATTAGAAAAGACTCCGCGAGCGACACCATAGCGAATAGCAAGCCAAACTCCCGCCCCTGCAAAACCGCCAGTTGCCGCTACTGGTGTAAATGCGTAACTAAAAATCAGGTTCAAAGCATGGGGTATTTCAGCAGCATGAATAACCAAAATAATCAATCCACATCCCACATAAGCAATTCCCATCACAGGCACAAGTTTACCAACCACTTCTGCAATCCGACGGATTCCCCCAATTAACACTAGCCCAACCAATACAGCTAATGTCATACCAGTGATCCAAGTCGGCACACCAAATTCAGCACGTAATACATCTGCAACAGAATTAGCTTGCACTGTATTACCAATACCAAAACCTGCTATCGCACCAAAAATGGCAAATGCTGTCCCTAACCAAGCCCAATGGCTTTTTAAACCATTTTTAATGTAATACATGGGACCACCAATATAATTTCCGCCCTCATCTTTTTCGCGGTAATGCACAGCACAAACGGCTTCACCATATTTTGTCGCCATGCCCACTAGGGCAGTACACCACATCCAAAACAACGCGCCAGGACCACCTAAAAAAATCGCCGTCGCTACTCCAGCAATATTTCCTGTACCAATGGTTGCAGAAAGGGAAGTCATTAAAGCATTAAAAGGGGTAATATCCCCCTTGCCGCTACTAGAACGTCCCTGCCAGAGCATACGAAAACCATAGATTAACTTACGAAGGGGTATCAATTGTAACTTGAGCATTAAATAAATGCCTGTGCCAAGAATAAGCACAAGCATAGCAGGGCCCCAAACAATATTATTGACTTGAGTCACGTAATGCGTAAAATTTTCCATCTAAAAAAAACCTTTGTGAACCCATTCCACTATTATTCAATTAATAACGACAAAGATAATAACTACAAGGATTATTTATAAGAAATGATATATAAAAACACATTATAAATCAAAGAGTTAATAAAAATTGAGCGAGTGATTATTTGTAACTACTCAGGGCAACCATAAAGGATTGCCCCTACAACCAGATTCTTATTAACTGATGTTATGCAAAGCGATTCTATTCGAGCTTAGAAATCCGATTTTTTCAAAAATCGGATTTCTCAAACCTCATTTCGCCGCTTAGAAATCCGATTTTTTCAAAGATTTCTTAAACATCTTGGAAACATAATGCGTAACATCAGTTATTAATACGGACGAAAATATCTGATGTAGGGGCAATCCCTTGTGGTTGCCCTGAGTAGTTACAATCCTTGTAGTTATTGTGTTTGGGTTAAATATTAGTGGGATAGGTTCATATTTAAAATAATGAACCAGTAAACGGCAATTCTAAACTTTTCCTAATATTTTCAATCTCTTCTTGAGAAATTAAATGTCCACCATGCCCTAAATCTTTACCGTTATGCGATCGAGGCGAAAGTTTTTCTTCAAAAAACTTTCGCCTTGATCATATTTAATAAAATCAACCCATTCATCTTGCAGAGTTGAATATGCTGTTCCTCAGAATCAGTACAACCAGATTCGCAAAATATTCTTATCTCTGGTTTTCGCCCTTCATTAATTTGAAAGAATCTATTCTACTATTATTCGTAACGACTCAGCCATTAGCCTTGAAATTGCGCTAAAAGCTAAAGCAGGCTCAGCTAAACTTTAGTCTGTTTTAACAGATTTTAGCTTTCAGCCTTGAAATTGATTTCAAGGCTGAATAGTTACCAAGGATAATAACGACAAGGATTCTTTAATAAGAAAGGATAATAAAAAAAACATTAAAAATCAAACAGTTAAGAAAATATAACCAAGTGATTATCCTTGTTGATAAATAATCCTTGTAGTTATTGTTTGGGTTTTGTATCAAAATCATTTAGCGAAGAGATTAAAATATGATACAATTTCTTCGACTAATACCATTTTCTCAATGATTGAAATACAAAACGAACGGAACAATATGAAAAAAATCACATTCATAATAACAGCTATTATCATCCTATCTGGATGTGTTGTCACTCCGCCCAATGGAGTATTATTAGATATAGAATACTTTAAAGAAAACGTGATCATTTATGACAAGGCTTCAAATGCCACTGTCACCTTTTCTACAATCAAAGGATTTCAAAAAAGGCACGGTTTACACAAAGTCGTCTTGAATGACAACTTTTTAAGAGGATTTATTAACAAAAAAACAGGTAAAAAAACGTATCAAGTCTATAATGTCATTAATTATGGTGCTTCAGGCTCTGGCTCAAGATGGAAACATTTTAATCAAGCCAATTACCAAAGATTTCGTCTTGGGGGGATGAAATTCATCTCAGCAACCACGATTAAGAAAGAAGAAGATTGTACTGCTTTACCGCTTTATGGAAAATGCCTTTATACTGAACATGTCGTTTTCAAAGTGGATGAGGAACTCTTAAAAAATATCGCAAACAGCTACACGCCACGAGTACCCACAGAAAGTGTCTGGCAATACAAGCTGATTCCAATTTTAGGTCAAAATTATGAGGGAAAACTCTTCGTCGCCGAAATAAGAGGTTTGCTAGAAAGGATGGATAAGTATATCAATACAATGACAACAGAGCAGAAGGCGATGATGACACAATTAAGCGCACGCTCCAACTTTTTACAAGTACCTGAACCATTAATTAAGGCACCATCAGCATCACTTGTCTTACAGGTGATTAAATAGTCTCGATCCATTCTAATTATTAATTATTAATTATTAATTATTAACTGATGTTACGCAAAGCGATTCTATTTGAGCTTAGAAATCCGATTTTTTTCAAAGATTTCTTAAATATCGTTTCGCCGCTTAGAAATCCGATTTTTTTTCAAAGATTTCTTAAATATCGTT
>JAOZSV010000369.1 GCA_029939505.1 Thiotrichaceae bacterium
ACAATCCTTGTAGTTAGCGTTTTTAATCCCTTCTTATATACAATCCTTGTAGTTACTGTTGTCAGACGAAAAACTGGCGACCTGATCGAGTATATACAATCCCTGTACTGTTTAAAATCAAATAGTTTTATTCTAGAGTCCAAAGCTGAAGATTTGGCGATTTAATAGCACTGTTCCAAAGCTAAAGCGTTGTACTCCAAAGCAACAAAGCTAAAGCGTTGTACTCCAAAATACGCACAAAAATCAATGCCTAAAATGACGCATTCCTGTGAACACCATTGCGATATCATGTTCATTCGCTGCCGCGATAACTTCTTTGTCGCGCATTGAACCACCGGGTTGAATAACGGCAGTAATGCCCACGTCAGCAGCAGCGTCAATGCCATCCCTAAATGGAAAAAAGGCATCTGATGCCATGATACTGCCTTTGACTTCTAATTTTTCATCGGCTGCTTTAATCGCGGCAATTTTAGCACTGTAAACGCGGCTCATTTGCCCGGCACCGATACCAATGGTCATACCGTCTTTACAATAGACGATGGCATTGGATTTGACAAATTTGACGACTTTCCATGCAAAAAGTAAATCTTGTAATTCTTTTTCTGTGGGTTGTCGTTCAGTAACGATTTTTAAGTCAGCCGCTGTGATTACGCCTAAATCGCGTTCTTGTACCAATAAGCCTCCATTGACTCGTTTAAAATCCAAAGTTTTCCCAATATCTCCTTTGTTAAAGGGGGGATTTTCCCAAGTTAATACGCGCACATTGGTTTTAGTGGCTAAAATGGGTTTAGCTTCTTCAGCGATTTTTGGGGCGATAATCACTTCAACAAATTGACGATCAATAATGGCTTTTGCGGTTTGGGCATCAAGGGCGCGATTGAAGGCAATAATTCCGCCAAATGCGGAGGTGGGATCGGTTTTAAAAGCACGATGGTATGCCGTCAAAATATTCTCGCCAATTGCCACCCCGCAAGGATTGGCATGTTTGACAATCACACAAGCAGGGCTCTCATTAAATGATTTGACACATTCCAGGGCAGCATCTGTATCAGCGACATTATTATAAGATAATGCTTTGCCCTGTAATTGTGTTGCTGTTGCAATACAAACCTCTTTGGGGGAAGATTCGGCATAAAAGGCGGCTTTTTGATGGGGGTTTTCGCCATAGCGCATGGCTTCTACTTTTTGGTATTGCAGCGAGAGAGTTTGCGGAAATGCTGTGTTTTGACTGAGGTAATTCGCAATGGCGGCATCATAATGTGCTGTATGTGCAAAGACTTTACAAGCTAAAGCAAAGCGAGTCGCCTCACTCACTGCGCCATTATTCGCCGCCATTTCCTCTAAAATGCGATCATAGTCTTTTGTATCAACTACCACCGTGACAGCAGTATGATTTTTAGCCGCAGAGCGCAACATGGCGGGACCGCCTATATCAATGTTTTCAATCGCAGTGGCTAAATCACAATCAGGTTTAGCAATGGTTTGTTCAAATGGATATAGATTAACGACGAGCAAATCAATCGGATAAATATCCTGTTCCTTCATCACAGTCTCATCAACACCACGTCGCCCTAATAATCCGCCATGAATTTTGGGGTGTAATGTTTTCACTCTACCTGCCATCATTTCTGGAAAGCCTGTGTAGTCAGAAACTTCCGTGACAGAAATGCCATGATCTCTGAGTAATTGAGCAGTGCCGCCCGTGGATAAAATTTCTACCCCTTTGTCGCTTAAAGCTTGTGCAAACGCAACAATATCTGATTTATCAGAGACACTGATGAGTGCGCGTTGGATAATGCTTGACATATTGTTCTCCTATAGACTTTCAGGTAAATCACTTCAAAAAACCTGTCAGGTATTCAAAACCTGACAGGTTATCGTGTGAAATGATTTTTCTGAATATCTATAATTTGTATAGAAATCCGATTTTTTTCAAAAATCGGATTTCTTTATTCACCCACGGAAATTAAATTCGTATAGAAATCCGATTTTTTTCAAAAATCGGATTTCTTTATTCGCGAAAACTTGAACGTTTGGAGTATAATTCCTCATTTTGAGGTTTGAGTTTTTTTTCAAAAAACTCAAACCTCGAAAACCATTCATCATTAAATTTATAACACCTTGTTTTATAACAACTTAAATTGAGAAAACGATGTCCAATTCCCCAAAAGAATTATTAGATCACGTCAATCAGCTTGCACAAATGGCTGGAAAGCGCATCATGGAAGTGTATGCGACTGATTTTAAAGTAGAACAAAAGGCTGATCAATCTCCTTTAACCCAGGCAGATATGGCAGCCCATGAAACAATTGTAGCAGGTTTAAAGGAGATCAGCGCAGATGTGCCCGTCTTATCTGAAGAATCGAAGAAAATTTCCTATTCTGAACGTGCAAGCTGGCAACGCTATTGGTTAGTTGATCCACTTGATGGAACCCGTGAATTTGTTAAGCGTAATGGCGAATTTACCGTTAATATTGCCCTGATTGATAATCATAAACCTGTACTTGGCGTGGTGTATGTGCCTGTCACTGGCGTGACTTATTTTGCAGCGGAGGGCAACGGTGCGTTCAAGTCTTTAGCTGGGGAATCGCCGACAGCTATTATGGTACGTGCTTGCCCTAAGAATAGTTTGATTGTGGCAGGTAGTCGTTCACACGGAGGTGAGTATTTGCAAAAATTTGTCGATGGATTTGATAGTGAAGTTGAATTAGTCAGTATTGGTAGCTCCTTAAAAATCTGTCTCGTGGCAGAAGGTAAAGCAGATATTTATCCTCGTTTTGGTCCCACTTCAGAATGGGATACGGCGGCGGCACAATGCGTTGTTGAAGAGGCTGGTGGCTATTTAACGGATATGCACTTACAACCTTTGCGTTATAATACTAAAGACTCGCTTCTCAATCCTTATTTTTTTGTCTTTGGTGATGCGGACAAAGATTGGAAAACGCATATCGCGCAAGCGATGTCAATTTAGTATTTATCAAATGTCGTTATAAGTCTATTGCGTTGCATTAGTTATGCGAATTAAGAGTTGAAATTTTCGTCCAACGCTTTAGCTTTGGTTTTTTTGGAGTCCAAATTGCAGAAGCTGAAGCGTTGGACACCAATTTAAATGCTTAATTCGTATCTTTAATAACTGATGTTACGCTATTCTATTCGATCTTAGAAATCCGATTTTTTGAAAAAATCG
>JAOZSV010000175.1 GCA_029939505.1 Thiotrichaceae bacterium
AACGGGGTGAAATGTGAATAGCCACCGATGAAATCGGTGGAATTTGGTGAAATTTAGAAGCACCTTGCGTAACATCAGTTAAAGAGGGAGAAATATCATGAAAAAACAACCAACCATTTTAATTGTAGATGACAACCCAGAAAATTTAGGTGTTTTGGGTAATATTGTGAGTGAAAATGGCTATATTCCCGGCTTTGCCACAAATGGCACTCTAGCATTGACTTCCATTAAAGAGGAATCTCCCGATCTCATTTTACTGGATATTATGATGCCAGACATAGATGGTTTTGAAGTCTGTCGGCGATTAAAGAAAGACGCAACATTGGCAGAAATTCCCATTATTTTTCTCACTGCAAAGACGGAAAAAGATGATGTGATTGCCGGGCTAGAATTGGGTGCAGTGGATTATGTCACTAAACCTTTTAATAAAAAAGAGTTAATCGCCCGTGTCAACACACATCTTGAACTCCAAGCCGCAAAACAAGATTTGCGAGAGGCGCTTGCCGTAAAAGAAGAAGCCATTGCCACAAAAGACAAACTTTTCTCCATCATTGGGCATGATTTGGGCAACATATTTTGCGGATTACAAGGTTTCGCTGAATTATTAGCAGATCAAGAAATCCAATTTGATGCCAAAGAAAGAGAGGATAACATTCAAATGCTTATACAAGCTGCTACTAATGGTTACGACTTACTCACGAACCTACTCAATTGGTCCAGATCGCAAACCGGTAGTTTACAAGCTAATCCAACAACAATCGTTTTACGAGATTCAATTTATCGCCATGTTGAATTACAAGATAATAAAGCCGCTCGCAAAGAGATTGAGATTGTTGCAGATGTTGATGAAAAAATATTTGTTTTTGCCGATAAAAACATGCTAGACACCATAATGAGAAACTTAATTTCAAATGCGATCAAGTTCACTGCTGCATCTGGTACAATACGAGTGACTGCCAAACAAATAGAGGAGAAGTTAGTTGAAATATCAGTCGCAGATACGGGTATTGGCATCAAACCCAAAGATTTTGAAAAAATGTTTAAAATCAATAACCTTCGCAATTATGGCACGAATAACGAAAGAGGCAATGGTTTGGGTTTAGTATTATGTAAAGACTTAATGGAAAAATGTGGAGGAATGATAGGTGTTGAAAGCGAAGTTGGGAAAGGGAGTCGGTTTTACCTGCGTCTTCCTATAACTCGACTATCAAGTTTTTCGTCTTCCAACAATAACTAAATGGCGTGATTTCCGTCCAACGCTTTCGCTTTGTGCGTCGTCTGGAGTTCAACGCTTTGCGACGCTCCGCGTCGCGGGACGCAGAGCGTCCCTGAATGCGTTCCCAAGCTAGAGCTCTCATCGTTATACATAAGTCAAAATGTCATAAAATGTAGGGTGGGTAGAGCGAAGCGAAACCCACCCTACAAAATATTATTTCAATTACTTAGATACTTATGACTAACGATGAGAGCTAGAGCTTTGGGAACGAAGGGGCGAGGGGGCAAGTTTTGAGGTGTTTAAATTTTGTTGTAAAAACCTGTAACAGATTGATTTAATTAATAATTCACCATTAAACATGAAACTCATTAGAAAGAAGAAAAACAAAAGTAAAACAGACAGTTATTCAAAGACAAAACGGCCTGTATGGAAAATACTTATCGTTGATGATGATGCAGATATTCACGCGATGACACGTTTGGCACTTGATGACTTTGAATTTTCTGGCAGAAAACTGCAACTATTTCAAGCCATGTCTGGAATTGAAGCACAGGAAATTTTGGCGGTTGAAACTAAAATTGCGGTCGCCTTAATTGATGTCGTTATGGAAACAGATGATGCCGGATTGCGGCTCGTCGAGTTTATTCGTAACCAACTCAAAAACTCATCAATCAGACTGATTATTCGCACTGGTCAACCGGGCATGGCACCAGAAAGAAAAGTCATTGAACGTTACGATATAAATGACTATAAGGATAAAACAGAACTCACAGAAGGGAAACTTTATACCACCATACGTCTTGCTTTGAAATCATATCGCGATATGATCACCCTGAAGACAAACCAAAAGGCACTCACAAAAATTCTTGAGATTGCCCCTGAATTATATCATCCCCAATCAATTACCCAATTTTTTAACGGGGTACTTCTTCAAGTGATTGGTTTGTGCAATCTCGGTGAAAGCAGTTTGATTTCCAGCGTCAGTGATGGTATCGTCGTCATGGCTAATGAGAATCAAGTGATGGTTCAAGCTGGCACGGGTCGATTCGCTAATCCAAACCAAAATCCAGAGGTAGAAAAGATATTAAAAATCTGTTCCGGTCGTCTTTTAGAGGAAGAGTGCAAAAAACTATTACCGCCCGGTACTGTTTTGATTCCACTGAATGTACAAAATAAAATCATCGGTTTGATTTACCTAGAGAATGCACAATCTCTAAATGAAACGAATCAAAAACTCATTCATATTATGGTAAATCAATGTACATCAGCACTGGAAAATCTTCAACTTTACCTTGATCTCAAAGAGGCTAATCAGAAAACATCGCAATTGTTAAATCTGGCTGAACAAGCCCGCGAAATGGCAACTGCCGCTAACCGTGCTAAAACGACTTTCTTAGCAAAAATGAGCCATGAATTACGCACCCCATTAAATGCGATTATTGGTTATAGTGATCTCATTCAAGAAGATGTGGCTGATATTGGTTGTGAAGATATATTGCCCGATTTGGAGAAAATTCAAATGGCAGGGCAGCAATTGTTAACGATTATCACCGACATTTTAGATATTTCTAAAATAGAAGCGAATAAATTGGAACTCGATCTGAGTGAATTTGAACTCAGTCGTCTCATTGAAGAAGTGAGCTTAACCATTCAACCCATTCTGAAGGGCAATCAGTTCAACATTGAAAGCCCAGGCGAATTAGGTGTAATCTATGCCGATTATAATAAATTGAGACAAATTTTGCTCAACTTATTAAGTAACGCGACCAAATTTACTGACAAAGGTACAATTACTCTGACGACGATCCGTAGTACAGTTTTCCCTGAGTCAATCGCGCAAAATCAGTTCAATCAATTACCCCTTGTGACAGAGTGTAAAAATTCAGATTGGCTCTATTTTCAAGTGACTGATAACGGCGTTGGTATCCCATCAGAACAATTAAAAATCATTTTTGAACCTTTTATTCAAGCAGATGATTCAAGTACTCGCAAATTTGGTGGTACAGGTTTGGGCTTGCCTATCAGTCAACATTTTTGTCAGGCGATGGGCGGCGATATCTCTGTTGACAGTACCGTTGGCGAAAGTTCCATCTTTACTGTACAATTACCAGCAAGGGTAGTTCTTTAAATTGCTTGGTTTTTCATCCGCAACTTTTCTATAGACGTTAAAATAATTGTATTCAAACGAGCTCTTGCAAAACTCGCTTTTTCGAGTTGAGATTTAGAAATCAAGGCTAAAGTTTTTTTGAAGAAAAAACTTTAGCCTTGATCCGATTTTTTGAAAAAATCGGATTTCTTAAACCTCGTGTGTTCAGAGTTTTGCAAGAACCTCAAACCTCAGAGGTTTTCAAAACCTCTGAGGTTTTTGAATGAATTTATTGCTATACATCAATACGTTGTGGGGTTTCCAAATGCGGATGGTTGTTCTTCAATAGGCGCATCGGCGGGTTCTTCTACGTCAATTAATTCTTCAGATTTTTTCGCCAAATAATCTACTTTGTATTCAGAAAGTTCATACGCCCATCCTTTGAACTTGGCATTTAATTTCTCCACCTGTTTTTTGATCTCTTCATCCGTAACGGGTTGAGTTTCTATCTCCTCAGAAGCGGGTTGAGTTTCTACCTCTTCAGACTCTTCAGAAACGGTTGCTTTTTCATCTTTTTTCAGGGCTTTAACAGCTTGATTAAACGCAGCGGCGAATTTGGCGTAATGTTTGCCATCCTGTTCCGTTGTTGTCATGGTGATTTCAAGTCCGTCAAAAGTGGTGAAGACGGCGCGATTTCTCGCATTTTCGTTAAATTCGACTTCTGTTGCTACTGTCACGTCATCTAAATCTAAAGCACTCAAAGTCGTCGCTATGTTATCCAGCATGTAAGGAAGTTTGATCGTCGCATTTTCAGGTAAATCAGCGAGTTGATAATCTTCATCTTCGGGGCTATCTTTAAACAGTAAAAGGCTATCCCCTTCTAAGTGAGTGATGCTGACTTGGCGAATGTTGTTGTTATCAATATTGATAATTTTTTGATCTAACCAGTCTTTTGGGGTTTTTTCACTTGACAATTGTCCCAAAGTGAGCCAAGATTGTTTTTCACCTTGCTTACGAACATAGATTTCTCGACGGGTTGAATCACTTTTGGCTACTCTGTCATTGCCAATAATCAAATTGACTTTTATTTCCCCATCTGCCTTTTTAAGCGTTAAAAGAAGCGATTTTGCTCCCTCTTCTGAAGGCTCTTCTACCCCAATTTTAGCGTAACGACTTGGATTACTCGTTTTCGCTTCGAGAACTGTCAAATTCACCACACCAAGTAACAGTTTGTGGACTTTGTCCAATGAGGCGGGATAAAGATGTTTTTCCTTAATCTGCCATTGCAAATTCTCACCCGTTCTAATTAGGGTTGTGGATTTTTCTTGGGTGTTGATGTTGATTTCCGTTACGTCATTGATGACGTTCTCCAAATCTGGAAATAACTTTTCGGTGGCGGTGGGTATAGTTTCTTTCTGCGTGAGCAGAATAGCGGTAATAACAATTGCTAAAGTGAATATGGCGAAAATGCTGAGATTTTTAGCGTTCATAAGAGACTCCTCTTTATTACATTCTAAAGTTAAAATTCAGGTTTCAAGGCGATGTTTTTTTGAAACTTTCGCCTCGAAATCTGTTGTACTTCATATTGGATCGTACCTGAGTAAAAAAATGATATTATACCAAAATATTGTCAACGTAGTCATTTACTTTTCTAATAAAAAGACTTTAATAATTTCCAAAACCTTTAGGCGAAACCTGACAGGTTTAGAATGTAGGGTGGGCAACGTCCTTTTGTTGCCCACCTACTACTACTCGACAACTAGACGTCTGATTCAACATGGTCTATTTTATTTCATGCACATAAATTGCATAAATCAACTTGTTAAAATAGTGTACTTATAAAAATTTTTGAACAGAGAAAATACTGTACTGAAAAAGTTTAACTTATGTATTATAATCGACTAGGCTTTAAATAAATTTAACAATTGGCCTAAAAATATTTCAGCTTGACTTCTTATTTTTTAATTTACTGAATTTGACATTGAGGAACAATTATGAATATGGTTAAACCAAATACACAAGCATCACCATTTATGAGTTTGCTTAATTTGTTTGGCATTAGCTTATTGACATCCGCAGGGGTATCAGCAGTATTGATAGGCATTGTGCTGTTATTATCCTTAGTCGGTTAACGAATTTAAGATGGTTCTAAGTGTTATCGGTGATGATACCATGAAAAAACCCTTCAAATGGAGTGGTATCATTCTTGGCCTTTTTTTGGGTATTGTTGTCTGGCAATACAATCAAAACAGCGGTGACATCCGAGGTTGGTTCGCGCATACTTTGCTACACACGGCTTGGATACGAACTCAGGCCAGTGGCAAGTATATTAAACCTTGGCCTAATGCGAACATATATCCCATTGCTCGCTTGTCAATCCCTCGTTTGAATATTGAACAGATCATCCTTAATAGCGCAGGTGAGGGAATGTCGGTTTTTGCTTTGGGGCATTCAAATAGCAGCGTATTGCCTGGCGAATTAGGTAATAGTGTACTTAATATCTCTCATCAGAATATCTTTATCGGTTTTTTAAAGAGGCTTAAAGAAGGCGATACGCTGCTGCTTGAATCTTTACGCCATGGACGTTGGCATTATCAAGTCTCCAAAATTGAAAAAACGGTTAAGAAAACGGAGACATTTTGGATTGAGCCGAGTTTGAATCGACGTTTAACTTTAATCAGTTGTTATCCTCATACCGATACAAAAGAGAATAATTTGTGTTATGTTGTGGTTGTTGAAGAAATTGAAAGAAAGGGGGGAGATTTTAGTGTGAGGGCTGATTTTGGCAGATGGGTAATCCCTACCGGTCTCTCTGTGATGGTTGATTTGAGACGTGGGTAATTCCTACCCGGCTTCGTTTTGATGCCTTATTCCTCAAACAAAATAGTCGCTATCAGCCTTTGCTCCCCATTTACTCGTAAGATGCCGTTTGATAATTGTATTTGGCTATCATAGTAGCCTGCATCGTTCAATCTCAAAATGCCTTTTTCTTTCCAGGTTTTTAGGCGTTGTCTTATTATATTGTGGATGTTCTCATCTTCTATTAAAATGTCCAATAGGGATTGAGGTATATGCAATTCTAATTGTGCATTTAAAGCGTTGATGAGCGAAGAGGGATTGAGAAGGGCAAAAATCCCCCCTTTAAATGGCTTCATTTTTATTTGTAATCCACCACGCAATTCACCCTGGGGCGTTTTGACATTTAGATTGGTTAAAGCCAATTCGGGTGATTTGTTTAAAAACGTTAATGCTAATGGCATTAATCTGAATTTGGCAATATTGGCTTCTTGGCTTGGAGAGAAATCCTGACGACGTATTTCTTCCCAAGTTTTTTTGATCTGCTTTAAAGTGGGCAAATGCCAATGATGTATTTCAATATCACCATAACTTCGCCCGTAATGATCAGCGTCTATTTGTATTTGCTGTAAATCCGTTTTGAGTTTGACTGCCAAATAGTTGTTAATAATTTTGCTATCGCCTATCAGCTTAATCCCTTCTACATAAATAGGAGGGATTTCTTGTGCAGTCAATCTAACATCTGTAATGCTTAAACGACCAACGCCTTGCATTACTTGTTGATAATTTTCTAGATCAGCATTGAACGTGATGCCTTGTATCACGATTTTGCCTTGATCGCCATCTATTTGTATTTGTGGAGAGTTTATTTCAGCTTGTATAATACTGTTCTCCTTAACAAATATATTCCCCTGAATATTTTGTCCTTGTAAATTCGCCCTATTATCCTTAAATGCAAATGCAGGTACTTTTAGCGTACTTAGGCTATCGCCATTAATCTGTACTATCGTATGTGCTTTGAGTAAAACTGCTTTATTGGTGCTTTCACTCAATGGCGCATCAGGTTCAAAGGCATGCAAGCGCGTATTAATCACAATGGGCTGTATCGGCACAAATCCATGATCAATTTCATGCACAAAAATAAAACGTTTAGTCTTTTCTTGAATGTTTGTTTCAAAAGTGGATAGGGCAGTTGAGCGAAGCCAGCCGCGCTGAAATGTACTTTCCAGTAGTTTTAAGTGATTCGCGGGATAAAATCTTTCATTGAAAAGAGTGAATTGCCGTTCCGTTTCGATACCTGTCCAGTAGGGAATGATTGTCGCAGCAGTGAGTATAAGGAATATAATGAGAAAGGATATGATTTTTTTCATAGTTGCTTCAAGGTTTAGTTGTCGAGGATTATCTATAATAAAGGATTTATAATAAAAATATTTAAAAAAAATCAAAGAGTTAATAAAATAAGACAAAGTGATTATCCTTTGAGGTTCTTGCAAAACTCTGAACACACGAGGTTTAAGAAATCCGATTTTTTTCAAAAATCGGATTTCTAAGTCAGCTCGAAACGAGGTTTAAGAAATCCGATTTTTGAAAAAAATCGGATTTCTAAGCTCGAAACTCGAAAAAGCGAGTTTTGCAAGAAACTCCTTTTTTATAAATAATCCTTGTAGTTATTGTGTTTAAGTTAAATGTTTAATTATACCACTTTTTAATTTTCTAAAAGATAAAAATACCATAATGTTTGACAACAAAAATAAGTTAATCTCACCTACTCGCGTTAAAATCTGTGGAATTACACGCCCCCAAGATGCACTCTTGGCTGCTAAACTCGGGGCTGATGCCATTGGTTTAGTCTTTTATAAAAAAAGTCCTCGCGCCGTATCAGTGAAACAGGCACAGAGCATTATTCAAGCATTGCCTCCATTTGTGACAGTCGTTGGACTATTTGTCAATGCCGAACCGACTTTTGTACAGGATATTTTAGCCAAATTGCCCTTAGAATTGTTGCAATTTCACGGCGAAGAATCTCCTGACTATTGCAGCTATTTTGATAAACCTTATATTAAAGCACTCCGTATGCGCCCAAGTATTGATGTAGAAACTTCTGCACAAGAATATTCTGAGGCGAAAGCGTTATTATTAGATAGTTATGTACAGGGCGTTAAAGGGGGAACAGGTGTGCCATTTAATTGGCAGGAAGTCCCTTTGCTTTTATCTAAACCAATTATGGTCGCTGGCGGCTTAACACCTAATAACGTCAGCCGAGCCATAATGGCTTTACATCCCTACGCTGTTGATGTCAGCGGTGGGGTAGAATCTACGAAAGGTATTAAAGACGCGGACAAAATGTCCGCATTTCTATTCGAGGCTAAAAATTTTCCTCAAAAAAACTCAAAAGGTGCCTCAATGTCAATTGCTAAATCATTTTCCACTCAAGAAACACAGAATTTACCCGATAAAAACGGTCATTTTGGACCTTATGGGGGCATTTTTGTTCCTGAAACATTGATACAGCCTTTAAAAGAATTGCAGCAAGCATATCAACATTATTTTAAAGACTCCGCTTTTTTGGCAGAACTCAATGATGATTTGCATCATTTTGTCGGGCGACCATCGCCTTTATATCATGCTGCTCGTTGGTCAGAACGCTTAGGCGGAGCGCAAATCTATCTCAAGCGCGAAGATTTAAATCATACTGGAGCGCATAAAGTCAATAATACCGTCGGGCAAGCTCTACTCGCTAAACGGATGGGTAAAAACCGCATTATTGCAGAAACAGGTGCAGGACAACATGGCGTGGCGACGGCAACAGTAGCCGCACGCTTTGGTATGGAATGCGTCGTCTATATGGGTTCAGAAGATATCAAGCGTCAAGCGATCAATGTTTATCGTATGCGCTTATTGGGGGCTGAAGTTCGCCCTGTCGAATCAGGTTCAAAGACTTTAAAAGATGCGCTTAATGAAGCAATGCGTGATTGGGTGACTCATGTTGACAACACCTTTTATATTATTGGCACCGTTGCAGGGCCACATCCTTATCCCGTAATGGTGCGCGATTTTCAAGCCGTGATAGGGCGGGAAACGCGCCAACAGATTAAAGTCTTAACAGGTTGCTTGCCCGATGTTTTAATCGCTTGTGTCGGTGGTGGCTCCAATGCGATTGGCTTATTTTACTCCTTTTTGGATGATAAAGGTATTACGATGTATGGTGTAGAAGCGGCTGGAGATGGTTTAGAAACAGGCCGTCATGCGGCACCCTTATGCACGTCTAAACCTGGCGTACTGCATGGTAATCGGACTTATCTGATGTCAGATAAAAACGGACAAATCATTGAAACACATTCGATTTCTGCGGGTTTAGATTATCCAGGGGTTGGACCAGAACACGCTTGGTTAAAAGATATGGGGCGCGTTAAATATGTCGCCGCAACAGATAGCGAAGCCTTAGATGCGTTTCACGATTTAACGCGCTTGGAAGGCATTATGCCTGCCCTAGAATCTAGTCATGCCCTTGCCTATTGCAAAAAAATCGCGCCAACGCTTGATAAAGATAAAATTATTGTGATCAACTTATCGGGACGCGGAGATAAAGATATTCACACCGTCGCCGCGCTTGAAGGAATTGAAATCTGAGTACAACGATGAGTACAACGATGAGTACAACGGATTTTAGAAAAAAACGGATTAAATATAATAAATTCATAGTGTTAATGTGATCGAGGCTAAAGTTTTTTGAAGAAAAACTTTAGCCTCGATCACAATGTTTTTTAAAATCCGTTTATTTCTAAAATCCGTTGTACTCAATTCTCTAAAAGGAATTAAAAAAGGAATTAAAAAATGAGTCGCTTAAAAACCTGTTTTGATAATCTTCGCACCCAAAAACGCGCCGCCCTTATTCCCTTTATCACCGCTGGTGATCCCACCCAAATGCTAACAGTGCCACTGATGCACGCTTTAGTTGAAGCAGGTGCCGATGTAATTGAATTAGGTGTCCCTTTTTCAGATCCGATGGCAGATGGACCAGTCATTCAACGGGCGAGTGAACGCGCACTGAGTCATGGCACCAGTTTACGTGATGTATTGGAAATGGTAAAAACGTTTCGGGCGCAAAACCAAACCACTCCCATTGTACTGATGGGCTACCTTAACCCTATAGAAATTATGGGATATGAAACCTTTGTCCAAGCAGCCGATTCTGTTGGCGTAGATGGTGTATTGACTGTGGATTTACCCCCTGAAGAAGCGACGGATTTCTGCATATTATTACACACTCATACAATCGCCCCTATTTTCCTACTCGCACCAACAACGATCCCTGAACGCATTAAACAGATTTGTATCCAAGCCAGCGGCTATTTATACTACGTTTCCCTCAAAGGGGTTACAGGCGATGCACATATAGATATGACTTCCGTTGCCGAAAAAGTAAAAGAAATTCGTCAATATAGCAAATTACCAATAGGGGTTGGTTTTGGCATTAAAAATGTCGAGTCAGCAGCACAAGTCGCTAAAGTGAGTGATGCCGTGATTGTTGGAAGTGCTTTAGTCAAATTAATTGAAACGGAACCTCAAGAGAAGTTGTTAGAAATAATGCCAGCGTTTGTACGTGAATTACGTCAAGGAATGGATGCGTCTTTATAATGGTTAATGGTTAATGGTGAATTATGAATTATGAATTATGAATTGATGTAGGGTGCTTCTAAATTCCACCGATTTCATCGGTGGCTATTTATGTTTAACCCCTTCGGGGTTGA
>JAOZSV010000029.1:0-16404 GCA_029939505.1 Thiotrichaceae bacterium
TAAGCGGCGAAACGATATTTAAGAAATCTTTGAAAAAAATCGGATTTCTAAGCTCGAATAGAATCGCTTTGCGTAACATCAATTATTTAACAAGTGTTGGAGCAAGAGAGAATGATTTTTTAGGTTTTTTCTGAAAATTCTCAAATTCTGAAAATTCTGATTCAAACAAGAAATGAAAATTTTTCTAATCACTTCAAATTTAACATTTTGAAAAGAGAAATCAAAATATTTTTTACTGCTTTAATGTTTTACACACGAATACCAGTACCAGAAAGCACTGGTTTTTCAGAAGATAATTTAAACAGAGCGACAAAATATTTTCCTTTAATTGGGATAATCGTAGGAAGTGCTGGTGCCTTTATTTATCTTATCGCCGCGATCATTCTCCCGCTTCATTTATCGGTTCTTTTCAGTTTAGCAACGACTATTTTACTGACTGGTGCTTTTCACGAAGATGGTTTTGCAGATTTCTGTGATGGCTTTGGAGGCGGATATAGTCAAGAGCAGATTCTTGAAATAATGAAAGACAGCAGGATAGGCACTTATGGTGCAATCGGGCTGTTAATGATGTTTCTTTCCAGATTTTTTAGTTTGTCAGCCATTAATCCTTTGCAAATACCTGTTGTTATTATTGCGGCTCATGCGTTTAGCAGGATGTTGCCAGTGGTATTGATTTATACAGGTAAATACGTGGGTAAAAGTTCAATCAGCAAATCAAAACCTGTGGGGCAAAAAGGTTCAGGGCAGGATGTGTTAATCGCTTTCATTTTTGCTGTCATGCCACTGGCATTAATTCAATGGCAAGCCAGTCTGTTAATCATTCCTGTTTCAGTTATCTTATTATATCGATTCAACGCTTTTGTTGTAAAACAGATTGGAGGATATACAGGAGATGTACTCGGCGCGTTGCAGCAATTAGCCGAATTGGCGTTTTATATTTGTTTTATCGTAACGACTCAGTAAAGAAAACCTGACAGGTTTCCAAAACCTGACAGGTTTGGTGAAAGAAAACCTGTCAGGTTTGAAATGATTTCTCTTTTTTAATAAAACGTTGAATCCATTTTTATTTAATAAATTTTTTTATTAAAACAACAACTTACATAAAATTATTTTTTCATTCACCATTCGAGGTTTGAGTTTTTCTTTAAAAAACTCAAACCTCGAAACCATTCACCATTCCACCATGAAGCTGTTTCTGATCAGACATACAAAAGTTGATTTAGCCAAAGGGATTTGCTATGGGCAGAGTGATATTAAACTTGCTGATAACTTCGATGAAGCGGCTTCTCAAATAAAAGAGAAAATGAGCAAGCATCCGTTTTCTGCAATTTATTCCAGCCCTTTGCAAAGATGTGCTTTACTGGCTCAAACCCTTGCCGAAAATGAGAATAGTATTATTTATGATAACCGGCTGAAAGAGTTAAATTTTGGAAAATGGGAAGGGAAAAGTTGGGATGAAATTCAGGAGACTATTGAAGCCAAACATTGGTTTAATGACTTTATAAATACACCCTGCCCTCATGGCGAATCATTCCGGGATTTACTGGTGCGAATTTCATCTTTTATAAATGAGCTAAAACAATTCCACGACGATGAAATCTTATGCATTATTACTCATGGTGGAGTAATACGGACATTTTTATCAATAATTAAGGAAATATCCCCTTTAAAAATATTTGAAACTAAAATTGATTATGGGGAAGTTATCCAAATTGAATGGTGAATGTTTAATGATGAATGATGAATTATGCTAAAATAAGAAATGTGCGATGTTTAATTTTAAATTTTAAATTTGTCGTAGGCGATTTCTCGCCTTTTAAATTATGCCCATAAAAAATATCAATATAGACATCCCTCATCAAGGTTTATTTGAGTTGACTCAAGAAGTCGCAGCTGCTGTTTGTGAAACGAGTGTTCAAGAGGGATTATGTACGCTTTTTATTCAACATACCTCAGCGAGTTTAGTGATTCAAGAAAATGCTGATCCTTCAGCAAAAAGAGATTTGGAAGAGTGGTTAAATCGCTTAGTTCCTGAAAAAGATTCACTCTACACACATACGCTTGAGGGCGCAGATGATATGCCAGCCCATATTAAATCAGCCCTCACAGCAACGAGCTTATCAATACCTATTGTGAATGGGCGATTGACACTTGGTTCATGGCAAGGTATTTATTTATGGGAACATCGCCATCAAGGTGGGCGGCGTAAACTGATTGTTCATATTGGTGAGTAAAAATTAACGGTGCCATGTCAGTGGAATAGCGACATTGGTACATCAATTCATTTTTTCATTATTTTCTATTCAAATGTGGTTTAAAAATTTACATATTTTTCGTTTTTTAGAGCCTGTCACAATATCGGCTGACGTTTTACATGAACAACTCAGTCAAGCCGTTTTTCAGCCCTGTGGCAAGATGGATATGGAAAGCATGGGTTGGGTTTCTCCCTTAAGGCGTGATAGTGAATCTTTAGTACATAGTGCTAACAGTTGTTTTATCTTTACAGCCCGTAAAGAGGAGAAAATTTTGCCCGCTTCAGTCGTGCGAGAGTTTGTTAATGACAAGGTTGAGGAAATCGAAAATCAACAAATGCGTCGGGTGCGTAAACGGGAAAAAGATGAAATCCGTGAAGAGGTGCTTTTTGATTTAATACCACGCGCATTTAGCCGTTCAACTTACATGTCTGCGCTGATTGATATTAAGCATGGGTGGCTACTGGTTGATACACCCAGTCAGAAAAAAGCGGAAGAGTTGACGAGCTTTTTACGTGAAACACTGGGCAGTTTGCCAGTTGTTCCCCCTCAAGTGTTACAAAAACCCGCTCAAGTAATGACACAATGGCTCGTTAAAGAGAGTGAATGTCCACACGATTTTGAGTTAGCCGATGCTTGTGTTTTGACGGATGGTGATGGCGCGGTGGTGAATTGCAAGCGTCAAGATTTATTAGCAGAAGAAATTCATGGACATTTGGAAGCGGGAAAATTCGTGACGCGCTTGGCAGTGGAATGGAATGAACGTTTAGGTTTAGTGCTTGACGATGAATTAGTTATCAGACGTTTACAAACATTGGATTTGGTACAAGCTAAACTTAATGACGCTCGTGCTGAAACGCCTCAAGAACGTTTTGATGCTGACTTTGCCCTGATGACTTTAGAGTTAGCTGCTTTAATTAAAAAGGTATTTGAAGTCTTTGGGGGAGAAAATGAAGCGGCTTATGCTAAGATGCAGTAATGAATTTTCATTAATTACTTTTAAATCAAATAGTTAAATAGGAGTTCAACGCTTTAGCTTTGGAATAGGAGTAATGGCACTTTTTTAATGAGGAAGGTGGGCAAAGACTTTGCCCACCCTACATGACTTGAAAGTGCCATATATGCATGACACCTTCATCAATACTTTCGGTTAAAAATTTTGTTTGTCATGGCTCTATAAATGTTCATAAAATAAATGGTGAGAAACGGTAAGAAATCCGATTTTTTGAAAAAATCGCTTGATTGGCACACATTTTTTTTCTATTCCAACCAACACTGGCTGAAATCACTTAAAGATTCGCTCTACCCACCCTACTTCACTTACTACTCCACTTCAATTTCCACACGCCGTATCCCAAGCTGCTTTGGTATAACCTTGTGCGGGTTTGTTATAACCATAGCCTTTTGTTGTCATTCTGTTTATGGGAATACCGCGTTTTGCTAAAGCGTCGGCGACAGAGGCGGCACGGTTTTGCGAAAGTATCAAGTTGAGTTTATTGCTTTCTTCAGGAGAAACGCCTTTGAAGGATTGTATATCGGTATGTCCACTGACTTGAATAGATTTCGCGCCATTTTCAAGTAAGGTATGGCTAATTTCATCTAATTGACGTTTGGCGGTGGGCGTTAAAAGATATTTGCCGACATCAAAGTGGATATTGCGAAACACCACGAAAGTTTTTAATAGACTGTCAGGCACAAGTGTTGGTGCTACAGGTTTCGGAAACCTGTCAGGTTTAGTTGCCTGAATTATCGCCAAACCTGACAAATGACTGGTTTCATGGATTATTTTCTAATTGTAGCCTTTTCAATTCTTGACAGGCATGAAATAGAGAAGGTGGAGCATCATCTGGCAGCCATTGAGAACAGATTTCTTCGTGCAATTTTTTAGCAAATTGACTAGGGCGACTGTTTTTATGCAAACTTTTATAGGACTTTTCTTCGTCACAATCATGTCCATCCAAGTAGTGAAACCACGTTTCAATATTTCTTTTTGGTACAAAGATCGCAATTTTTTCGATATCTGAACGTGGTTTTTGGGGATTTTGGTCATCTAAAGATTTGATGCGTTCTTCTATACTGTTCATATCAGCATCAATCACAACAACTAAAGCAATATTGAGGTGATTCATTTTGCTCCGATAAGCCTTAAGTTCTTGTGCATAGTGTTCACGCACATATTGTTCACCAGAACCCCCTCCTTTAAAAGGCATTTTTTTCCGGATTTTTTTGAAACCACGGCACTGCAAATATTTTCTGGCAAAGTGATAATGCGTATTATCTTCACATAAAATAACGACTTGTGGTAATTGGTGGCGACTAGCTTTCATAAATCCAACCCCGTGCGACCAATTCGGCAATGGATAAACCCGTATCATTTTCATCAGTGACACGTTGAGTACGCACCGGACCATTATTTTGACGGCTGAACCAATAACCGGTATCACTCGCCAAGGTGTTAATTATTTCCGGATGATGAGAAATCAATAACGCTTGTGCGCGATTATCCTCGCATTGGTCATAAAGTTTATCAAGCCAAGGTTGAATTTCTGGTAACGCTAAAAAGTTTTCTGGCTCATCAAGGCATAAAGTGTAATCTGCATTAGGCATACAATACAATAATGTATATAATGCAATTAAAACACGTTGCCCATCAGATAACTCATCAAATTCATAATAAATAGCCTGATCAGATTGATTGAAAAAACCGCCTGAAAGAATTTTCGTTTTACCATAAGAAATAATCTTAAAAGCTTCAAAGCGAGGTAAAATTTCACGTAATTCCTGAGTCAATTTGAAAAGGGTCGCTTGATCTTGAGATAAATACCTAAACCAAGCAGCATAGTTTGACATTTCCCAAGTCGGGTTCGTTTCTTCTCGGCGGCTTTCTGAATTCATCAGAGTTGGGTTGACACGAACTATCAAAAATTGTGCAATCCGTTTTTTAAACCAAGTCAGCTTTTTATTATCTAGTCTTTCTTGGAGGGCAGCAATGCCTGAGCGTGACCAATCAACCGGATATTCTGGACCAACGGTATAATCATCATGGTAGAGTTGCGCCAGGCCGGCACCCTCCTGAATATTGAAATCAAATAAGAGTTGATCATCGAACCATAAACGTTCCTGTTGCATTCTTGAACGTTCTTGTTCTTGCTGGTGTTCAATAGCCAGTGAGTATTTATAAACGCCACCATTCCCGGCTATTTCTAATTCAAAACTTTGAGTTGAAAAATCTTGCCATTTCGTTAAATCAGTCGATTTAAAAAGTTCGGTGACGGTTTTACTTTCAACAATAAATTGTTGAAGTTTGAGCAAAGCCAAAAACAATGTTGTTTTTCCAGTGCCATTAGCCCCAAGAAATAAATTCATCGAGTCAACCGTCAATTCAAAATTGACAAGACATTTAAAATTATCAATGTAAATTCGTTTAAGCATATTTTTTTTAAAATATTGACTTTGCAAAGATAAACCGGATTAAAAAATCATCAATCTTGTCTATCTTCTAAAAACTTTGTTCTGGTTCCCACGCGCCGGCATCACTGCCATTAAGTTAAGCCTTGGAATCCAAACCTTTAGATTTGGAAGTCTTTTATTTTAAACGACATAATCCAAATCTGAAGGTTTGGATTCCAATAAACATTCCTTTCGAGGTTCAAGTTTTTTTACCGAAAAAACTTGAACCTCGAAAACTTAATGGCAGTGACGCGCCGGCGTGTGAACCCAGTTAAGTAGTGTCCATCCGGAAACGGCTTTAAAAATCCCAAAGCTGAAGCGTTGGACTCCAAACAATGGGTATCTTGGAGTTCAACGCTTTAGCTTTGGAAGTGTTTCCGGATGGACACTAAGTAGGTCGGGTTAGATGGCGCAGCAAAGTAACCCGACACAGGCAATTTATGTATCTTCTCTAAATTCTGTGGAAAAAACCTGTCAGGTTTGTGCAAGGCAATTTATCATCTCTAAATTCTGTGGAAAAAACCTGACAGGTTTGTGCTAACCCGATCTACCATACTTCCAAAGCTAAAGCGTTGGACTCCATCATATCCGATATGCTTCAGTATTTAGCCAACACGCGACTTGATGTTGTGGTTCTTGCTCTATTAACAAAGGGGTATTTTGTGAACAATGTTTCGTTGAAGTAGAACAACGAGTAGAAAAACGACATCCAGCGGGATATTCATAAGGCATGGGTACTGTGCCTTGAATAGAAGTGATCTTTTTATGCCCTGGTTTTGGCAAAGCGTTTAATAATGCTTGCGTATAGGGATGCAAAGGGTTTTTGAAGAGAGAACGAACTGGACTATGTTCTGCGATTTCTCCCGCGTACATCACTAAAACACGTTGGGCAAAATGGGCGACAACGCCTAAATTATGTGTAATCAATAAGATTGCCATACCCATCTCATCTTGGAGTTGTTTGAGAAGGTGCATAATTTGGGCTTGTATAGTGACATCAAGTGCTGTTGTCGGTTCATCGGCTATCAAGATAGTGGGTTTACAGGCTAAAGCCATCGCAATCATAACACGCTGTTTCATTCCACCAGAAAGTTCATGGGGATATTGATCGATACGACGGCGTGGCGATGGAATACCGACTTTTTCTAATAAATTGAGTACTTCTGGTTGTGCTTCGCGCGGTGTTATGTGAAAATGGTGAGTGAGGACTTCAGCGATTTGATGACCAATCGTGAAGACGGGATTAAGGGAAGTCATCGGTTCCTGAAAAATCATGCCTATTTGGCATCCTCGAATCTTTTGGAGTTCTACTTGGGGAAGCCCGACAAGTTCCTGCCCTTTCAGTTTAATACTCCCTTGTGTGATGCACCCTGGTTCTTCGATAAGCCCCATCATAGCCAGTGCTGTTACTGATTTTCCACAACCCGATTCGCCGACCAATGCCACTGTTTCTCCGGCATTAATCTCAAACGCAACGTTTTCTACCACTTTTAATTCGCCCTGATCTGTAAAAAAGGAAACGTGGAGATTAGCCACTTCTAACACAGAATTTTTGACTGTCATTTAACGCCTCCGCAATTTAGGGTTAAGGGCTTCGCGCATTCCTTCGCCCACCAGGTTAAAAGCTAATACAATGATAAGAATGGCTATGCCGGGAATGACAAAGAGCCAGGGTGCGTCAAAAATAAAATTTTTACCATCTGCCAGAATATTGCCCCAAGTGGCATAAGGGGGCTGTACTCCAAACCCAAGAAAACTTAATGCGGATTCGGTTAAAATTGCTGTTGCCACGCCAATAATAGCCGAGACTAAAACTGGCGCGGTTGCATTAGGAACCATGTGCAGAAAAATAATACGCCATTCTGGTAATCCCAGTGCTTTCGCAGCGACGACAAAATCTTGTTCTCGCAGTGTTAAAAACTCTGCACGCACAAAGCGTGTTGTTCCCATCCAACTGGTTAATCCTATAATAATCATAATGTTATAGATACTCGGCGGCAATAGAGCGACTACGGTAAGTATCAAAAAAAACGTGGGAAAGCAGAGCATGACATCGGTAAAACGCATGATTAGGGTATCAACTGAAATAAACCCGATGCGGATATTGCCATAGAAACCGGCTAATCCACCGAATAAAATACCGATAAAAGTGGATAAACCAACCGCCACAAAACCGATAGAAAGTGAGACAAAAGAACCTTGCAACATTCTGGCGAAAACATCGCGCCCTAATTCATCTGTGCCAAGTATATAAATTCCAAATAGCGGAATATCTTCTACGAGTAATTGTTTTGAGGGGAGTGAGAGCGGTGGAAAAAATTTATCGACTAATCTTACTGTTGAGGGATCAAATATGATGATCCATTCTGTCATTATTTTGCCCAGAATAGCGGCAATAATGAGTAAAAACAAAACGATTAAGCCGAGTAGGGCTAACTGATCTTTTTTGAAGAGTCGCCAAAATTCTTGAAAGGGTGTTTCCGATTGGGTTATCATTCTTTATATATTCTTTAATTGTACTTAACTTTGTTAAAAGTTGAATATTAATGATTGACGATTAGTATAGAAATCCGATTTTTTCAAAAATCGGATTTCTTTATTCGCTTAATTAGAATTGACGCACTGAGTACAACGGATTTTAGAATCAAACGGATTAAATCGACGAGGCGAAAGTTTTTTGAAGAAAAACTTTCGCCTCGATCATAACGTTTTTTAAAATCCGTTTTTCAGCCTAAAGTTTTTTGAAGAAAAACTTTAGGCTGAAATTCTAAAATCCGTTGTACTTTTTTTTATAATATCATAAAATGAATATAATAATATTAATTGATAATTAACAATAATTTTAACTATTATGACGACTTTTAAAAATAAATCTTACGGCATTATGATAGTGGATCGCTCTGAAGTTGCCCGCGGTATCCTTTCCCATATTTTGCAAAAAGAAATATATGATGCTTATATCATTACCTGTGGCAGTGCTGAAGAAGCGATGGAATATTTGCATCGGGAAAAATTTGATCTGATAACGACTTCATTATTATTACCAGGTTTAGATGGACTTGATTTATGTCATGAAATTCGCAAAAGTGAAAAACAACATCTCACACCCGTGATTATGGTTTCTGCTGATGCGGATCAACGTTTATTGCGCGAAGGATTTTCAGCAGGAGTCACTGATTATTTTAATAAATCATTGGGTTATAAGCGTCTCGTTGAATTTATTAAAGATGTGTTACAACGGCATGCAGGGCTAGTGGGCAGAGTACTTTATGTGGAAGATAGTTTAACCACCGCGCAAGCCACTCAAATACTTATGGAAAAACATGGATTGCACGTTACTCATCTCACCAATGCTGAAAAAGCGTTAGAACATCTCAAGAAAACAAGAAATTTAGATGATAATGTAGAAGAAGAATTTGATATTGTTTTTACTGATTTTTTTCTTGAGGGAGAAATGACGGGAGGAGATTTGTTATATGCTATTCGTACACAGCTTAATTATTCCCGCCAAGAAATGCCTGTTTTAGTGATTACCATTGAAGACAATAAAAAATGTCAGACTGAAATTTTTCATGCAGGGGCTAACGATTTCATTACTAAACCCATTATTGGAGAAGTGTTAATTGCTCGCGTGAAATCATTATTATTAATTAAACATCAATATAAGGTGATTAAACGCTGTTCTAAGGATATTTACAAATTAGAAACCACCGATGGTTTAACGGGTGCGCGTAATAAACAATTTTTGCTTGAACAAGGGAAAACAATTATGGCGCATAATCCTAATGTCTGTTTGATGATGATTGATATTGATCGTCTTGAAGAGATTGACAAGATTCAAGGGCATCTAATTGCTGATCATGTATTACATCTCATTGGGCAATTTCTCATTAATTATTTTTCCAAAGGCGTGACAGTTGCTCGTTTTGTTGGTAAAAAATTTACGATATTAATGCCAGATTGTGCGTTAGAAAAGGGTAAAATCATTGCAGAAAATTTGCGCCAGAAAATAATGGAACTTAAACCAGAAAACTTGGAAGTGACTGTCAGTATTGGCTTGACTTCTTCTGAAGGGGTTGCTGATATGAATTTAACAGCCCTGATTAAAGATGCCGAAAGTGCCCTACGTGCCGCACAAAAAGAAGGTAATAATCGCACTTGTTTATGTATCACCAGCAAAAACATTGCTCCTGCTTAAAAAATAATGCGAATTAAGAGTTGAAACATTAAAAATGGAGTACAACGCTTTAGCTTTGTTGTTTCGAGTACATTTGAGGTTTGAGTTTTTCTTCAAAAAAACGACTTCGCAACCTCGAATCCTGTGTGTTCGCCCTGGCTTAATGGCATTGAGGCTAACCGCTGAGTAGTGATCAATTAATAATTAATAATTAATAATTAACAATTAACATGAGTATTCAAGCTAAATTATTGCTAGTTATTGGTATTATTTTACTGTTCATATTTATTGGCGTTGAATTTATCAGCTACCAAACGACAAAACAGGAAGTAGAAAATAACTTACAAGAACAAGCAGAAAAAGTCAGAAGTCTATTAATGGCAACTCGGCGCATTTATCATAAGCAATTTATCAAAAGTGAAGTTTCACTGACAGATAAAACACTGGGTTTTTTACCTGCTCACGCGCTAGGTAAAATCTCTGACGACTATCCTAACTGGGATGATTCTGGATTCAGTTTTAACAATGTTTCTGATCAACCCCGTAATCCAGATCATACCGCAGATACTATCGAATTAACGGCAATGCGCTATTTTCGTGAAAATCCAAAAGAAGAATTGCTTTTTAAACCATTTACTGATAACAATGGAGAACAGTTTTATCTCTATGCACGTCCGATTTGGATAGAAAAATATTGCTTAAAATGTCATGGGCAACGCGAAAAGGCACCAGAAACAATCGAAAGACTATACGACACCGCTTGGAATTATAAACTAGGCGACTTGCGCGGTATTTTGAGTATCAAACTACCTGCCTCTACTATTGCTGAAACGCTTTGGCGTTCTTTCCGACAAGATATTACCATTCAGCTTGTTGGTTTTATCGCCGTTTTTCTCCTAGTAACGCTACTTGTTCGGCGCGATGTGATTTCTCCACTGAATCTGATGGTTTCTAGTATAAAAGCATTTGCTCAAGGTGATTATACGCAACATGTTGCTGAATTTAAAGGAGAATTTGGTGTTCTGAGCCGGGCATTTAATGACATGGCTGCACAGATATTTCAGCAACAAGAAAAACTGCGTACCCTGAACAGCGAATTGGAACAGCGTGTGATTGAACGTACCGCAGAAATTGAATGGCGCAAAAAAGTCGAAGAGGAACTTAAAGAACATCGTGATCATTTAGAAAAGCTGGTGCGAAAACGCACTCAATGCTTAGAACAACAAACGCTTGAATTAGCAAAATCCAAGGAAGCCGCTGAAGTCGCAAACCATGCTAAAAGTGAGTTTTTGTCCAATATGAGCCATGAATTACGAACCCCCCTAAATGGTATTTTGGGCTATACTCAAATTCTAAAACGGAGCGGAGAACTTAACCACAAACAAATTGAGGGTATAAATATCATTCACCAAAGTGGTGAACATTTATTAACTCTCATTAACGACATTTTAGATTTATCCAAAATCGAAGCGCGTAAAATGGAACTTTACCCCACCACATTTAATTTCCCCCATTTTTTGGAAAGCGTTGTCGGCATTATCTGTATGCGTGTTCAACAAAAGAACATTATTTTTGATTATGAAACGGTGAATATTTTACCAATAGGCGTACAAGCAGATGAAAAACGATTGCGACAAATTTTAATTAATTTATTAGGCAATGCGATCAAATTCACCGATAATGGCGGAGTCATACTAAAAATCACTATTCTTAATGGAAAAGTTTCTGACGAAAACTCAAAAACGCTCCGTTTTGAAATAGAAGATACTGGCGTGGGTATGACTCATGAACAATCAGAAAAAATCTTTTTACCGTTTGAACAAGTAGGCGATACTCAACGTCGGGCTGCTGGCACAGGCTTGGGCTTGGCGATTAGCCAACAGTTAGTACAATTGATGGGAAGTGAATTGAAAGTGAAAAGTGAATTTGGCAAAGGGAGTACTTTCTGGTTTGATTTGATTTTACCTATTATCGCAGAACTGATGCAAATAACGTCTTCTCAAGAACGGGAAATTATAGGCTACAAAGGAAAACGGCAAAAAATACTGATCGTCGATGATAGATTAGAAAACCGTGCGGTATTAGTCAATTTACTTGAACCACTCGGATTTGAAATCATTGAAGCCGAAAATGGTAAAGAAGAAATCGCAAAAGCGCGTGAAATTCAGCCCATTCTCATCCTGACTGATTTAGTGATGCCTGTGATGACAGGATTTGAAGCAGTACAAAAAATACGGCAAATATCAGAGTTAGAAAAGATGGTTATCATAGCAGTGTCAGCCAGTGTTTTTGAAATGGATCAAGAAAAAAGCAAGATAGCCGGATGTGATGATTTTCTACCAAAACCAGTGGATGCCTCAAAACTTTTTGCCTTACTGGAAACTCACTTAAAATTAGAATGGATTTACTCAGAACCAATAGTAGAAAGCGTTTCAGAGAATAAAACCACAGAATCAATAGGAGAAATTGTGTCACCGCCAGAGGCGGATTTGGAGATTTTGTATGAATTAGCCCTCATGGGAAAAATGCGAAAAATTCAGGAACAGGCAACGCGCCTTGAAGAATTGGATGAAAAATATATCCCATTTGCCAATAAACTACGAGGATTGGCAAAAGAATTTGAAGATGAACAGATTTTGGCTTTGCTTGAAAAATATAAGTCTATCCAAAGCTGAATCAAATTTATAATAGAAAAATAAATGAGCGTTACAGCGTAATGGCACTTACTTAAGGATTATTAACCGCTGTAGGTTGGGTTAGCGATAGCGTAACCCAACATTTTCCTCAGCCTTGAAATAAATTTCAAGGCTGACAGCTAAAGCAGGCTAAAGCCCGCTAAATTATTTTCGAGGTTTAAGTTTTTTGAAGAAAAACTTAAACCTCGAAATTAGTCTGTTTTAACAGACTTTAGCTTTTAGCCTTGAAATTGATTTCAAGGCTAACCGCTGAGTAGTTACTCCTGACGAACTAAATCAAGTTTGGAACAACCTAATTCACAAAGCATGACAAGCGATGAACTATAGCATTAACCATTGATATTAAACAGAAAACGGAAAAAGTTAAAGTGGATGTTGCTGATAATGGCAAGAGTATTGCATAAGAAAAAATGCCGTCGAAAATATTTGAACCGTTTTTTACGACTCGCAGGTGAAGGAAGCGGATTATGAAGCGGATTATTGAAAAACATGAAGGTAAAATTGAACTTGAAAGTCTTCCTGGCAAGACGACATCTGTTTTTACCGTGTTTTAATACTCCTTAACAAAGGGAAAAAATATGTCTAAATTAGTTATTTTATGTGTTGATGACGAAAAAACGATACTCGAAAGTCTGGAAATAGAACTGCATAAAGCCCTCGGTAATGACTATCGCATTGAATTAGCCGAAAGTGGTGAAGATGCACTCGCACTCATTAAAGAATTACAAGAAGATAGATACGAAATCGCCGTCGTCGTTGCCGACTATCTTATGCCCAACATGAGAGGCAGCGAATTACTCGAACGTATTCATACCCGTTCACCCCGCACCCTCAACATTATGCTCACCGGACAAGCCGGTATTGATGCCATCGGTTATGCAGTCAACTATGCCAACCTATATCGCTACATCACCAAACCTTGGCAAGCTGAAGAACTGAGATTAGCCGTAAAAGAAGCCGTCTATACCTATAAACAAGAAAAAATGTTGGCAGAAGAAAATGCCAAGTTACAACGACTAGACGAACTCAAAAATGAGTTTTTATCCAATATTTCCCATGAATTGCGGACCCCCCTCAACAGTATTATTGGTTTTTCCAACATTTTGTATAAGCAGATTTTTACTGACTTATCCGAAGACGAAAGGGAGATGTTATCAACGGTTGTTCAAAACAGCCACCGTTTGGAAAGTTTAGTCAATGATATTTTGGACTTCTCAAGATTGAAAAATAAAAACATTGAGCCTAAACTCAAACTGATCAATATGCCATACATTATTCGCACGGTGTTATCCATGCACAAATCGCTATTGACTCATAACATGTTGAAACTCATTAATGCTGTTCCAACCAACCTACCGCTTGTCTTCGCAGATGAAAATCGTACCCAACAAGTCCTCTATAATCTGATTGGTAATGCCATTAAATTTACTAAACAAGGTCACGTAGAAATCAGTGCTGAAGTGGTGCAAAGAAATATTGAATATGAAATAGAAAATCCATACAATCCAGCTGCATTGGAACCAGTGACATTGGAAAACATTGACGAATCAGAATTTGGCACGAGCTATTTATATTTAGCAATAACGGTTTCTGATACAGGAATCGGCATTCCTGCTGATAAAATTTCGCGCATTTTTGAATCTTTTGAACAAATTGATGGTTCCAGCACTCGTCAATATGAGGGTACTGGCTTAGGTTTAAGTCTCAGCAAACAATTAATCCATTTACAGAATGGTGAAATTTTTGTGAAGTCCGTGATAGACAAAGGCTCACAGTTTACCTTTATTCTACCCCTTGCTGATAAATCTGAGATAGAGAAGTCCAAACATTCATTAAGGGAAAGAGTGTTTCTTGAAGAAGATCAAACAAGAGAAGTTATTAACAAGAAGTTGGAATTCGACGATGCACAACCGGTTTTCAAAATACTTATTGTTGATGATAACCCAGCAAGTCGGCAACTGATGGCTAAATATCTGTCCTCACAAGAATACGCCATAAGCACCGCAACATCTGGCATCGAAGCATTAAGTATGCTTGATAAGGGTTTAGAACCGGATTTAATCTTGCTAGATATCATGATGCCGCAGATGAGTGGCTATGAAGTCACCATGAAAATCCGTGAAAAATGGTCAGTGAATGAATTACCCATACTATTGATCTCGGTAAAAAACCAAGTTTCAGATGTGGTGACTGGATTAGAAATTGGTGCAAATGATTATATCACAAAACCCATCACCCAAAATGAATTATTGGCACGAATAACAACCCATTTGACACTCAAGTCTCTTGAAGCTGAAAATCGCCTTACGGCTAATATTTTTCAATCCAGTCAAGTAGGGATTATGATTACCGATGCTCACGTTCGTATTATCAAGGTAAATCAAACCTATCTTGACACATTTGGATACACAGCAAAAGAAATTTGGGGGCGAAATCCCAGTATCATCAATTCAGGAAAACATGAACGCTCATTTTATAAAGCATTATGGGATACTGTGTTGACAAAAGGCTACTGGTCCGGTGAAATGTTCAATTGTTGCAAGAACGGAGAACTTTGGAGTGGGTTAGTCAGTATCAGTGCCATCAAGGATAAACACAATAAAACAACTCATTACACCGGATTTTTTATTAATAAATAGTGTCCATCCGGAAACACCTCCAAAGCGAAAGCGTTGAACTCCAAGTATGGTAGGTCGGGTTAGTGATAACGTAACCCGACATTTACCTAATAAATTGCCTGTGTCGGGTTACAGCGCCATCTAACCCCACCTACTTAACTGTGTCGGGTTGCGGCGCCATCTAACCCGACCTACTTATCTACTTATCGATATTGCCCAATCCCATTCTCATCACCCACATTTCAGAACAAAAAATTTTGACATGTCACTCATAAAATCACTATTAAGAATTGTTTTAGGAACCCTCATTGCGATTCCATTATTATTATATCCATTCTTATACTTCATGCAGGATAAATTAATTTTTATGCCACGCAAAATGGATAATCACTTTTTGAACTGGATAAGGAAAGAATACCCTGATGCTGAAGTCAACATCAAAACGCCAGATAATGTCACGCTACATGGTTGGTATCTGAGAAACGAAAAACCGTCGCCCTTATTAATTTATTTCGGTGGAAACGCTGAAGAAGTGTCAGGATTGCTCATGGATATTAACTATTTCAAAGGATGGTCATTACTATTAGTCAATTACCGGGGATATGGCTTGAGTGAAGGGAAACCGAGTGAAAAGAATCTCCTCAATGATGCCGTTTTTCTTTATGATACGTTTTCCAAAAGGGCGGGAGTCAGCCATATTGTTGCTTATGGTCGTAGTTTAGGAACCGGTATCGCAGTTCACTTAGCCTCACAAAGACCCTTAAAAGGGCTTATTCTCGTTTCACCTTACGACAGCATTAGAAGCGTCGCACAAGAAGTTTATCCTTATGTACCTGTTTCACTACTCTTAAAACACCATTTTGATGCGATGAAATATGCCCCTTCAATCAAAATTCCCATGTTAGCCTTGATTGCAGAAAAAGATGAAATTATTTCTCCCTCACATTCTTTAGCATTAATTAACGCTTGGGGTGGTCACACTTCTCAACTTATGATTCCAAATACGGGTCACAATAATATTACGATGGGGCAAGGTTATTGGGATAGCATCATTGGGTTTTTAGAACAATTGAAAACGGAATTTTAGACTATAAACTTTCAGAAAAATGGAGCCAAACCTCTGAGGTTTTTCGTTGGAAGCCAAACCTTTTTCGTTGAAGCCAAACCTCTGAGGTTTCCAAAACCTCAGAGGTTTTTCGTTGGAAGCCAAA
>JAOZSV010000029.1:16504-27952 GCA_029939505.1 Thiotrichaceae bacterium
CTGAGGTTTCCAAAACCTCAGAGGTTTTTCGTTGGAAGCCAAACCTTTTTCGTTGAAGCCAAACCTCTGAGGTTTCCAAAACCTCAGAGGTTTTTCGTTGGAAGCCAAACCTCAGAGGTTTTTCGAGAAATGTTGGATTCCAAAATTTCAACTCTTAATTCGCATTAACGATATTTCAAAACCCCGACAATCATCGTATTTTTTTGAATTGTAATATTAGAATATATTAATGTTATAATGTTAAAATATAAGCATAAATTGGATAAAACCCGCTATTTTTTCATTCTATGAAAATAATAATTGTCATTCCCCTTAATTTACGTGCGATTATAAACGACAGTGTCGCTTATTAATTTTATAATTTCCAACTCTAAAAAGCGAATTATATCCGTATATTTTATTATCTTTTATATTATATTCTATATCAATCAATTAAACAAGTCATTATATGATACTTTTATCTAAGAAATGAATAATATTCAATGAGTTAAATTTATTATATTAATAATAAAGCAGTGAAATCGCACAGCGATTTAAGACATTTTTAATATTCTTTTAAAATGATGATAGTATATATTTTACTTCATTTGCGAATTGAACGTGAACATGCGATCCCAACTTTACCTTCTAGCAAGTCGGTTGTTTAATCAACCAACCGCAGAGCATTTAGCTGTTTTGCAGCATTTAATGACTCAATTATTGCAGACAACCTCCTCAGAGGTTCCTTGGCGGGAAACGCTGATTGCGCTAAAACCGCAACTCAAGTATGAGGAGAACAGGGAAACTGAATATAGTCGATTATTTATATTAGCTTTTCCTAATACAACAGTGCAACCCTTTGGTTCGTACTGGTTGGAAAATGATCAATGCCTTATGGGACGTTCTACTTTAGAAGTCAAAAAGATGATGGCAGAACATGGCATTGAAATAGCCGAAGACACGGGTTTTTTGCCTGATCATATTGTCTCTGAACTAGAATTTATGGCGCTGCTCGCCAGCCAAGACAATGAAAAAGCATTGCAAACACAACAACAATTGTTGGAACAACATTTGGCTCTCTGGATTCCGCGATTTATAGCTGCCTTACGCGCAGCCAATCCGGCTTCTTATTATCAGTTAGCCGCCGATTTTCTTGAACAACTCATTGAATCTGAAATAAGGAGTATTAAATAAATGAGTACCCATAATAACTTTGACCCCTCTCGTCGCGCATTTTTAGGTGCAACGGTAGGGGGGACTGCGTTGAGTATCGCAGGGCTTCCTAGCCAAGCGTTGGCGAGAATCAACGCGCCTCACCCTCACGAAAAATTGAAGGAAACCACAGAAGTTTTTGGTTTCTGCGATATGTGCTACTGGGGTTGCGGTTTGAAAATTCGCTCTCGTGATGGACTGGCAATGAAAATTGAGGGCAATCCAGAACATCCTAACAACTGGGGTGTTGTTTGTGCCAAGGGCAACTCTGGCTTAATGGTCGCTTATGCTCCCAATCGTCTCAAATACCCCATGAAGCGCGTGGGTGAACGGGGTGCGGGTGAATGGAAACGCATCTCTTGGGACGAAGCATTAGATACCGTTGCCAAAGAACTAAAGAAGGCCAAGGAAAAATATGGCCCTCAAGCACTGACTATGATTGGTCATGGTACATGGGAAAAACCCTATCACCGCCTTGCCCATGCTTTCGGTACCCCTAATACAACCAGTCCGGTTTTTGGACTCTGTTGTGGACCGCGTGGTTTATCTAATGCGGTAGTGACAGGACGCAACCTAACAGGTAATGAAACCATCGATCTGGAAAACTGTAAATACTTCCTGATGATGGGGCGTAATATCACCGAGTCTCTACATAATGGTGAAACATTGGGCTGGCTCAATGGCGTTGCCAATGGTGCAAAAGTGGTTTATTTTGATCCGCGCTATACGATTACTGCCTCTAAAGCAGATGAATATTATGCTATCCGCCCCCTCACTGATCACGCTTTCTTATTGGCAATGATTCATGTCGTTGTCAATGAAGGACTTTATGACAAAAAGTTTGTTGCTGAACAAACGGTTGGCTTTGAAGAGCTTAAACAGCGCGTCCAAAAATACACGCCAGAATGGGCTGCTTCTATCACAGATGTACCTGCTGAAGTCATTCCGCGCATTGCACGAGAAATGGCAGCCAAAGCCCCTTCAGTATTTGTTTATGCACCGCGCCGTTTAACCCGTTCTGCGAATGACTTGGGTACAGGCTTATCCATCACCATTCTTAACACCCTATTTGGTGTCTGGGATCGCAAAGGGGGTATTTTTAGTTCTATTAAATTTGAAGTCCCTGAAATTGATTTACCCAAATTTGAACACGCCCATATTGCGAAACGTATTGAAACCGGCGGTGATTTTGACTATTCTGGCGATGTGCCACAGGCACATTTTGTTGATGAACAGGGTAAAATTCAGCGGGCTGATGGGGCAGGCGTTATGGGACGTTGGCCCCTTGCCAATGCCCAATACGGCTTGACCAATGAAATGTGGAAAGCGATGGCTGAACAAAAACCTTATCCCATTAAGATGCTAATTACGGCGGGCGGTAATGGTTTTTTGAACAGCACGGACTATAAGACAATTCGTCAAGCATTGATGAATCTTGATTTCTATGTTGCTGCTGATGTGATTCCCAATGAGATGAATATGTACGCCGATCTCATCTTGCCAGAAGCGAGCTATTTGGAACGTTACGACGATCTGCAAATCGGGGGGGGCAAAGAAGGCTATGTTGCCGTGCGTATGCCCGCAATGAAACCATTGCATGATACCCGTGATGCGTGGACAATTTGTAAGCAAATTGCGGAACGCGCCGATTTGGGACAATATTTCCCCCATGATTCCATCAAGGAATTAATTGAAGAACGATTGAAAAAAGCCGGGCACTCGTTAGCTGAAATAGAAAAGAAAGGCATTCTCAAAATCCCTGCCGATCCCAAAGAAAATTTTAGGGGTGAACAGGGTATTCCTTCTGTATTCCCGACCCCCAGCGGCAAGGCAGAACTGGTTCCATCAATACTCAAAATAATGAAGTTTGATGATACATTGGACTATGTAGAACAAGTGCGCCCAGATGAGGACGAATTTCACTTTACCTTTGCTCGTATCGGTTTCCATACCCACGCCCGTACTCAAGATAATATCTGGACGGCTGAGTTTATGCCAGAGAATCGGTTATGGATACATCCAGATGCGGCGAATAAACGTGGAATTAAGGATGGGGATTTGGTTAAAGTTACCGTGCGTGACGGTCGTAGCGAACAAATTAAGGTGAAGGTGACACTGCGTATCCGCAAAGACACTGTGTTTATGGTTCATGGTTATGGACATTTTGACAAACGCATGACAACTGCCTACAAGAAAGGTGCATCAGATTCTAATTTAGCTTCTTATGCACAAGACCCTCGTGTTGGTTCCATAAGCATGGGCCAATCTCTTGTCAAGGTTGAAAAGGTATAAGGAGGAATAAAAATGACTAAAAAGTATGTCATGCTTGCTGATACAACGCGCTGCATTAACTGCAAAGCCTGTGTTGTGGCTTGTCGCGCTGAATGGGATACCCCAATTGGGCATACCCGTGATTGGGTCAAAGAAGTGGAATTTGTTGAAGAGGGTAAACCTCAAGTCATGTTATTCCCTGGTCGTTGTCAGCATTGTGACGATTCGCCATGTGTAGAAGCCTGTCCTTCAGGAGCCGCCTATAAACGAGAAGATGGTATTGTATTACTGGATCACGATATTTGCTCCGGTTGCGAACTTTGTGTGGGAACCTGCCCTTATGAAGCGCGTTGGCTTAATCCAGAAAGCAACACAATTAGTAAGTGTACTTTCTGTCAACCGCGTGTTGACGAGGGTTTAGAACCTGCTTGCGTGAATACTTGCGTTGGCCGCGCCTTGATTTTTGGTGATATGAATGATCCCGATTCTGAAGTGTCACGCCTGTTAAAAGAGAAAGAATGGCAACAATTGGTTACTGATGAAGTGAGTGTCGGACCTAACCATTATTATTATACGGCTGGTCAGTCTATTCCAGATGAAGTCAAGCCTAAAGTGCCTGAACGTCATTTGGCTGGCAAAACGATGGAAATCATTAACCCGATTGGTGCGATTGGCATCGCTGGCATGGCGTTAGCATTTTTGGGTGCCGGCGTGATGAAGTTTATAGGTCGTCGCAATGAAGTCTCTACATCCGAAAATAAGGAGGAGAAATAACCATGAGTGATACCAATACACCCCGAATGATTCTGGTACGAGAAAAGAAAAGTGTTTATATGCACTGGTTCAATGCCGGCATTCGCTTACTGTTGCTTCTCACCGGTTTTGGCATTATTTCAGGCGAACTTGTCCGAATTGTACCCGCTTTTTGGCCTGAATTTATGCAGGGACTCTTTGGCGGCAATGATAACCTGATATTAACCCATTCCGTTTTGGCGATGATTTGGATAGTCGTTTTTGTGCTATTTATCCTCTTCAATTTGACCAACATCGTGTTGCCCTTTCTTAAAAACGTGTTGGTGCTGACTCCTTCAGCCGCCATAAGAGATGTTAAATCAATGATCATCAATTTGTTCCAGTTATTTGGGCTAATGAAAGAGGTACAAATACCACCGCAGGGACGCTATAATGGAGCCCAACGGTTATTGGGAACGATGATTATCTTTTGTTCCTTCGCTCTCGCCTTTTCTGGATTATACTTGTTTTTCGGACCACAATTTCTGAACTTTTCGGAAAATTCCCTATATGGTGCGATTTTCCGCTGGGCTTTAGTGGCCCATATTACTTCCGTTTTCTTAGTCTTAACTGGAATAGTCGCCCATGTTTACTTTGCGATTGTTGAAGAACCAGAATGTCTGGAAGCCATGAAATCCGGCTATATTGATGTTGAGTTTCTCAAACATCACAATAAACTGTGGTATGAGGAATTGAAACAGGAAGGTAAAGTGTAAATCGGTTTAAGGCTAGAAGCTTTAGCTGAGTAGGGTGGGCAACATCTTTTCGTGCAACGGCATTTGGTTGACATATTATGCCGTTGCACAATAAAAAGACATTTTGCCCACCCTACAAATAGACAAATTGCTTTAAAATCAAATATTTAAATACTTATGTATAACGATGATCTCCAGCAAGTGGGAACCAGAAAATGAAAGCGAATTGAAGAATTAAAAAAATTGATTTAAAATCAAAAACATAGAAAATCTGTTTTTGGAGTCCATTCGACAACTAAACCGGACAGGTTTTAGAAACCCATCCGGTTTCAAAAAACGGGGTTTCTCACCTCGAATTATCCACTTATAACCGCCCTTTCCAGTTGATTCACTCGGTTGACTAAGTCATTTAACGTTTTGGCATTCACTAACACCTGAGCATCCTCTTTAATCACCACTGGCGAAACAATAATATAACCCTCTTTAATTTTCAGCTCATCTATTTCACAATTAAAGATTTCCTTTGGATTATTCGCTCTAACCAGAAATCGTTTCATCTCCTTCACAAAAGACTGTTTAACATCAAGCAAAACAATCCTTGAAATTTGCACAATTTCTTTTTTAGTCAATTCCGCATGAATTTTCTCAACCACATACCGCAAAGTGGGCATATCTTTTTCGGGCAAATTCTTAGAAGACAGGACGACATCCCATCGCCCTGGTACTTCTTCCAATTGAATTATTGCAAACAATTTAAACGCACCCTTTTCCTTGGAGAGGTTGCGTTCGATTCTCCGAAATTTTTTAAGTCGTTTCTCGTTCATAATATTTTTAGGAGTGCTTTGACTGAATTAAGCATGTTTTCGGCATCAACACGAGTTTGAGAGCCAATTTTATTATAACGTATTTCTGGACTCCATTTGATCGTTTGAGTAATCATTGCCCATTCAACATGATGCACTAACTTAACTTCGCCTTCTATTCCAGACAAACCCAATAACGTCTCTAAATGGTGTGTCTTAAAAGTTTGGGCATTTTTAATTGAAACCTCTGGAAATTGAGACCATTTTAACGTTTTACAAATTCTCGCTTTCAAAGCCAATTCAATCGCATAGCCACAGAGATAAACCGCCGCATCATATTTATGATTAGAAAACAAGATTTCTGATTCGCATAAACGTGATTTAGCCAGTTTATCAAGTTCTTGTGGTATCGGTGGTGATGTCATTTGTTTTCAATCCACTCGTTTCAAAACAGTTATTATACCATTTTTAACACGCTTTAATATACTCAAAGTGAGAATAAACCAAGTTTCTTCAAGAAACAAAGTGAGAATAAACCAAGTTTCTTCAAGAAACTTGGTTTCTTTGTTTCTTATATCATAGATTTATCTCAGGGCTGAATAATGATCATTAAAATAGGTTATAATAGGATTAACGCACTGAGTACAACGGATTTTAGAAATAAACGGATTTAAAAAAAAGAGCCATCAGAATTGATGAAAATTAATCCGTTGCATTCCTAAATCCGTTGTACTCATTATTCTGTTTTAACACAATTGAGGATTATCATAATGCGAAAACTCATTTTTATACTGTTATTTTGTTTGACTCAAACGGTGAGGGCAACTGCTGAACTCACGTTCACGCCGTTAAAACCCCTTTATTATGTCGGTGAATACATTATTCTTGATTTGCAAGAAAATCTGGAAACGTCCTCTCGTTTTGAGAAGGTGGATTTATGGGTTGCAGTACAGCTACCAAGTAAGGACATGTTATTTATGACTCCGCTTGAGTTTGACCGTTTTAGTCCAATGCCACAGCCTTTTAGAACAGGGCTGGAAAAAACAGAACATGTTCACAAGATTTTGAATTTTGAGCTGTTGGAAGGCTTGGGCGGAGATTATGTTTTTTACGCGCTCTATGTAGAAGAGGGCAAAAATCCCATGACGGATAGTTTTTTGACCCAGCGTTCTAATCTGGCGAGAACCTCTACGGTTTTGAGCAACCAGTTTCCAAACTCCTCGACATCTCCAGCACCGCAAGTTGGCGAGGTTTTTCAAGATCGACTTAAAGACGGTGGTTCTGCTCCAGAAATGGTGATGATTCCAGCCGGCTCTTTCCAAATGGGCGATATTCAAGGCGGTGGACAGGATGATGAACTGCCAGTCCATTGGGTTTCTGTGAATGCTTTTGCGATGGGGCGTTATGAAGTGACTTTTGCGGAATATGATCGTTTTGCTTACGCGACGGGGAGAGGAAAACCTGATGATGAAGGCTGGGGGCGTGGTAATCGTCCTGTGATAAACGTCTCTTGGGATGATGCCACCGCATACACTGCTTGGTTAAGTACACAAACCGGGAAAGCATATCGTTTGCCGACAGAAGCCGAGTGGGAATATGCGGCGCGAGCGGGGACAGAGACTAAATATTGGTGGGGGAATGAGATTGGTTCTAATCAAGCGAATTGTTCTGGTGATTATTGTGGTGATAGTTTTGAATATACTGCGTCGGTTGGTTCTTTCGCAGCGAATCCTTTTGGATTATATGATACGGTAGGGAATGTTTGGGAATGGAATGCAGATTCTTGGCATAGTAATTATGAAGGCGCACCCTCTGATGGCAGCGTTTGGGAAGGAGATTCAAATTACCGGGTGTTGCGTGGCGGTTCGTGGTACGACGTCTCGGCGGACCTCCGTGCTGCCTACCGCTACTGGTACTACCCGGACGGCCGCCACGTCAGCGGCGGCTTCCGTGTCGTTCGCGCTGCGTGGATATAGCACTATGCGCTTTTGCACTATTGCACTTTGCACTTTTTTTTTACACTTTTGGAGCGGGGTTGTAGGGCCGCGCCCCTGCTCAATTTTTTTTAGGGGTATTTCCGTATTTTTAATAAGGGTATTATGGTTTTTGAAGAGGAGAACTACAGGGATTGTATATAAGAAAGGATTAAAAACAATAACTACAAGGATTGTATATAAGAAAGGATTGGAGCGAGATTATGCCCTGTTTTAATCCCTTCTTATATATAATCCATGTAGTTAAGGGATATTTTGTAAGGGCAAAGTGTCTGCCCTTTGTTTTGGAACGAGGAAAAACACTTCCAAATCTAAAGGATTCGAGGTTTGAGTTTTTTTTTCAAAAAAAACTCAAACCTCGAACTCCATTTTACCAATTAACAGTCTTAATCCCAGCAAAACCCTCTGCCATCCAAACTTGATTTCCTGTTAGCACCAGCCCTTCATCACTATAAGGGCAAGTTTCAAGTTTTTTGAGTAACACCGGTTCCTTTTTAGGGCGTAACTGGTAAATATTGCAACCACTTTCTTCATCAGGCGGAAGCATCATTGCTGGTTTCACTGCCACATCCATATCCATCCAAGGGCGATAATACCAATGATTGGAAGCCATTAAAACCACATCGTCAGAGACTGCTCTGAGGTTTTGATAACCTGAGAAATGCCAACTTCCCTCATCCATAAATCCTTGTCCTGGATTCACTTTCAGTTTCAGCAATTGCGTTGTGGGTTCTTGGCTCTCTTGCGTCGTGGGTTCTTGGATTTTTTCAGGAGGACGACTATAAGTTATCGGACCAGGTTGATACCGATTTTCCTCACAATTCACATACACAGCCTTGTCTATAGAGAACACCCGTGAATATCCACTACAGGAAAGTGTACGACTGTGAAGCAACCGCGCATTATCAACCTCTAAAGCCAACAAGTTCAGACGCAATTGTCCTTTTTCCGTCATTTCCTGTGTGATCAAGTGACCATTCTGTTCAAAAGCCAAGGGACGACCTGGGATTGAACGAGTTGATGCTTCTGGTGCGCCCTCAACTTTCACATTCCAACTCCGCAATATCCACTGAGGTTGCGGATACTCTTGTTCTGGCACGAATGCGACTTGTTCTAATGAGGGTTTAAAAGGACGTTGCTCTGCGATATAAAACCAACCATCCTGTACAAGAGGCTGACTGCGATCATACCAGACATTTGGGATGTACTCTAGCCCAACATCAACCTTCTCAACATCATCAACAGGCTCAACATCAACAATGCCTTCTGAGGGTTCTTTTGTCTTTTCAAGCGATTGCGGTGGAGACAATTTCTCTGTACTGACATCTAACACTTGCACAGTCAAGGGATAATGATTATAAAAGACAGCCAAATGGCCATCCATTTTAAGACCATTATAGCCCTTTGGCAAAGTCCAACGTTGCGCTGGCGTTTCCACCTCTTTTGTGGTAAAACGATAAAGACGATTAAATCCTTTATTGCCTCTTGCCGCTGCCCATAAATCATTCTTTTGAAGCGTGAGCCAAGTCAGATTGGTTGCCAATTCCAATTCGCCCAGCACCTCGGGCTTACCTGTTCCCCAACGGAGTGTCAATAAAGCTTGATCACCTAAAGCCGCTAAAACGTTTTCGGAAAGTGATAAACTACGTTGAATGGGTATTGGACTCTCTAAAATTCCCGCATCTTCAATTTTGTCATTGGCTAACGAAACGATTTGCAAATGACTACCCGCTTCTGTTTCATGAGACTCAATCGGCAAAGCGGCAAATGCATCCTCCCAATTCAACAGTAAAGCCCGCTCGTCATCTAAAGCCTGTGACCAACTATAAGTCACTTCACCCGCCAAAGGCGTAAAACGATTAATCAAAGTGGGTTTAGTCGGATCTTTCACATCAAACAATGAAAGGGCCACGCGCCGCACCCAGCGTTTTTCCTCGTTTTCCAAAGGTTGATCGTCAATGCCAACAGCAAATAAGCGATCTTCGTGGAAAAACATTTTTTCTGACCACCCTGGCACATGTAACTCACCCAAAATACTGGGATTCGTGGGATCCGTCAAATCAATAACCCATAAAGGGTCTTTGCGTTCAAATGTCACCACAAAAGCGCGATTATCGACAAAACGGGTAGCAAATAAATCTTCACCTGGTGCGATTTTACTGATTTCTCCAACAAGCGCCATGTCTGGCGAAGTCAAATCATAAATCGCCAATGTACTGCCATCTGTACGATCTTCAGGACCATAAACGACACGCAATTGTTGATTTTTCACGCTCAGGTGAAATTCAGAAGGAATTTGTCCAGGCACTTTTAAGAGAGGTAAAGTCACCAACGGATCAACAACTTGTGATAAATCAAAGGCTTGTACTTGCGTACTCCGCCATTTTCCTTCATTATGATTAGCAATAATCAAATGATCAGGGAAAATCGCAATTGTGGGCGAATAACCAGATAATTGTGCCTTATCTACTTCCTCTAACTGCCCTGTCTCGCTCAGGCGTAATACAGTGATATTAATCGTTTGTTGTGATCCAATACAATCTTTCTCACCACAATCCATCATTGAGTCAAATTGCTCTGTCACGCTGTATATAAACGAGCCGCGCCGCCGTGATTCAATAAATCGCCCTGACAAACTCATCTCTTGCACCGTCGTCAGGTTGCCCTCATCATTTTGGCGTAAAACCGTTAAATGAGTACCCTCTTTACCTACATAATTGGTTTGCAACAGTACATAATAGTCGCCCAAGACATAAAGCTCACGAGGGCTACCTGCCAGGGCAGTCCATCCTGCTAAACGCGGATGAGATAAGTCAGTAATATCAATGACTTGGAAGCGTTTTGCCTGCCTATTGGCATAAAGCAGTTGATGATCGAGCAATTTGAAAATATCGGGTTTTTCAGTCTCAGGTGCACCACCTTCATCAGATACCGCTTCTTTCTCAGCTGAAGGCGGAGCCATAGCAACATCAGTATCAGTCGTATCAGTTACTTCAGTAAAGCGATTAATCGCATTGTCACCACAAGACAGGAAAAATTCTTGCCCAGGAAAACGTTCACAACTTGCAGACAGGCTTAATGGTAAAAAAGAGGTTGCTTGCCAATTTTTTTGACCATTTAAAGGACTTTTTCCGTCTGGAGTGGCTAGAAATGCCAAAAAACACCGATGATCTTGAGGACAAATTTTGTCCTGAAATGGGATATTGTATGATTCAAACGAAGGGATATCGATGGGTACATCAAATACAGATTTGATGCCTGTTTGCCAACCCCATTGAAATCTCCACGACAAAAATACTTTATCAGCTTTCGCATCCAAATCAAACCAAACTAAATACAGATCCACCTTAGCCATTTCACGATCATTACTGACAATGACTTGAGGCGTGTCGTCTGACTTCTCAGACGATTGTAAATTAACCTTCCAAGCAAAGGCTTGTAGGCTAAATAAGGTTAAAATTAATCCCCATAAAAAGGGGCGTATGATTTGCATAATTGTTTTCCTTTATTAAAAGTGCGTTAAAATAGAATACTCTACTGAAGTTCTTGCAAAACTCTGAACACACGAGGTTTAAGAAATCCGATTTTTTCAAAAATCGGATTTCTAAGTCAGCTCTAAACGAGGTTTAAGAAATCCGATTTTTTTTAAAAATCGGATTTCTAAGTCAGCTCTAAACGAGGTTTAAGAAATCCGATTTTTTT
>JAOZSV010000029.1:28052-31071 GCA_029939505.1 Thiotrichaceae bacterium
TAAAAATCGGATTTCTAAGTCTCAACTCGAAAAAGCGAATTTTGCAAGAGGCTCTACTTAAAAGGTAGTCATTAAATTTAGATTTGTCAAATGTCTGCCTAATCACTTAGTACAACGGATTGACGGAATAAACGGATTTTTTTAAGGTTAATTGACAGGATAATTGTTTATAACTCATTGATTTAAATTATTTTCCATTGTTAGAATCAGAATTTTCAGAATTGAAGAATTAACAGAATTTAAAATCTTTTATGTGAACCTATCCCACTATTCAAAAAAATTTGAACAATAAACATTTTGGTTTTTGACAACGAGGTTTAAGAAATCCGATTTTTTGAAAAAATCGGATTTCTAAGCTCATTTCTAAGCTCAAAATAGTGGGATAGGTTCGTATAATGAAAACTCAATCGAAATCAATCCGTTCACTCCCCTGATCCGTTGTACTAAGTTCTACTAAGTTCTACTAAAAATGATAACCTTGAAAAAACTCAAATAATGATATATGCTATATCTCTACAATCCGTTAGCAAAATTTATCGGACTTATGCACATGGTTGGGATCACCTATGGGAAATCTTAACCTATCGCACTCGCGCCCAAGTTTTTCAAGCGTTATACCCACTAACGCTCCATATTAATCATGGTCAAGTGGTTGGTATTATTGGCAAAAATGGTGCAGGCAAAAGTACATTACTTAAAATAGTCACAGGGACATTAATGAGCGATGAAGGCGGTACCCGTGATGTTTCAGGGCGTATCGCGGCTCTCTTGGAATTAGGAACAGGCTTTCACCCAGAAATGAGTGGGCGAGAAAATGTGTATCTCAGCGGGGCGGTGATAGGGCTTTCCGTCGATAAAATTGATCAATTATATGATGACATTGTGGCATTTTCTGGCGTTGAAGCATTTATGGAAAAGCCTGTGAAAACCTACTCATCGGGGATGTTCATGCGATTAGCTTTTGCTGTGGCGACTTGTGTCGAACCAGATATTTTGATTATTGATGAAGCCCTTTCAGTCGGTGATGGCGCATTTGCGCGTAAATCTTTTGATCGCATTATGCAATTTAGGGAAGCCAAAAAGACCATTTTATTTTGCTCACATTCCTTATATCAAGTCGAAAAAATTTGTGATCGCGTCATCTGGTTGGAACAAGGGCGAGTACAGATGGATGGCTCTCCTTCAGAAGTGTTACCTGCTTATAGCAATTTTTTGAGCGATGAAACTAATTCAACTCAATTGAATCATAAAACAAAGGTAGGCGAAATTCCACCATCTTCTATCCCGCCTGATAAAATGGGGCATATTACCAACATTAATGTTCATACTGAAAATGAAACGGGTGAACATCTCACTTTACAAAGTGCTCAAAGTGATTTAATCATTGAAGTCGATTTTATCACTGATCCAACATTACCGCCTCCCACTGTGGCAGTTGGAATCACACGCAAAGATGGATTACTCGTGAGTAGTGCTTCTACCCATAATGACAATCAAAAAATCCCTTCTCATTCTGAAGGAAAAGGCTGCGCCCGTATTATTTTTCAAAAAATCCCTTTACTTAAAGGGAGTTATACGGTTGATGTTTTCTTGGCTTGTGAAAATGCCCTGCATCTTTATGATCAAGCACAAGCTGTCGCTTCTCTCACGGTTTTACAAGAAAGCGTTGAACAAGGTATTATTACCATGCCCCATCAATGGCAGATTCCTGAATTAAATCTTTAAATTGGATAGGAGTCCAACGCTTTAGCTTTGGAAGCGTACTATTAAATCGCCAAAGCTGAAGCGTTGGACTCCAGAACGATTTTTAACTGAATAATGAAAAAAAAAACAGACAGAAATGAGGTACAGAATTTTTACAACTGGAGTCGAAACTACTGGATAGAGCTGAGTCGCTCTTCAGAAGGTGAAATCTCTTACGCGCTCAATTTTGGCTTGTGGACTCCCGATACGGCGAATCTTTATGAAGCGCAAGGCGTTTTTTGGGAGAAAATCGTGACGCTTTTTGGAGAATTGTCAGAAAAGACGCACGGTTTAGAAATTGGATGTGGAATTGGTGGCTTTGCGATAAAATTGGCGAAAGAGAAAAATATCCAATTAACCTGTCTGGATTTAATGTCAGAACATTTGGCTATCGCACAACAACATGCGAAACAAGTGGGCGTTGATTCACAGATAGATTTTCAACAGGGCAACGCGATTTCTGTGCCATGCGAGGATAATACCTTTGATTTTGTTTATTGCATCGAATCCTCTTTTCATTATCCAGATAAGCAAAAGTTTTTAAAAGAAATTTATAGGGTATTGAAAAATAACGGGATTTTTATTCTTGCCGATATAACTTGCGAAGATAATCGTCTTGTCAAATTTAAGAAGGGTAATTATTTTCCAAGTTTTGTCGAAATTCAAGCTGAAATTGAAAAAGCAGGTTTTCTGATAAGCAAAAATAGTGATATTGGGAAGAATGTCTTTGAACCGCTCAGGAATCATATCAAAAACCATAATAAGGGAGAGCGGAGCAAATTAGCAAAGTATTGGGAACTGGTTCTTTACAATTACGCCAAGTTATCCAAACAGGGCAAAATGGCGTATGTTCTATTTCAATTAAGTAAAGAATCCTGATTCTTGATGCTTTGTACTCCAGAAGTAATACAAAGCTGGTAACTACTCAGGGCAACCACAAGGGATTGTCAGGGCAACCACAAGGGATTGCCCCTACATTAAGAATATTTTCGTCAATATTAATAACTGATGTTACGCAAGGTGTTTCCAAGTTCTGCCAAATTTCACCACACCGATTTCATCGGTGGCTATTTATGTTTAACCCCTTCGGGGTTGAAACTAACCCCAACGGGGTGAAATGTGAATAGCCACCGATGAAATCGGTGGAATTTAGAAGCACCCTGCGTCTGCGTCACATCTGATGTTACGCAAGGTGTTTCCAAGTTCTGCCAAATTTCACCACACCGATTTCATCGGTGGCTATTTATGTTTAACCCCTTCGGGGTTGAAACTAACC
>JAOZSV010000176.1:0-950 GCA_029939505.1 Thiotrichaceae bacterium
CCGTCATTTGGGGTTGATACTTGCCTTCTATAAACCAACGAAACTCTAAATAATCCGTGAAAATAAAATTATGCAACGAGTCCAAATAACGTTCCAGTTGCTCTGTTTTTAACGCATTATCTAAAGAAACGCCAATATTCTTCGCTTCGATATAACCTAATGGCGCATTATCAGCTTTTGGATCAAGTATCACTAAATCCGGCGAACCACATTCAATACGTTTTGGCTCATTAACGACATTAATGGTTGATTGCAAAGAAATGAGCAAATTTTGCAAAGCCGCACGGTGACTATGTTCTTGGGCAATACCTGTATTGATATTGGTTTGAATTTGGATCAGATATTGATTGATTGGATTATTCATACGTTTAAAACTGGTTAATTGGTTGACTCAGTTAGAAATCCGATTTTTGAAAAAAATCGGATTTCTTTTTCAGCTTGATTCAGGATAAGGGAAATTCAGGAATAGTTTCATCAATTTTCTCCATTAAATCAATGGTTTGCTCTAAAGCGGCGAGAATATAAAGATAATGGTTGCAATCATCATAGCTCAGTTTTCTGCCCTTTCTGTCTTTGAGCCATTTGTGGCAGACTTTGTAGCCGCCGATGTGGAATTTCCAGACGTTTTCTTTAACATTATCAAAGTATTGCGTTTTGTTGATATAGACTTTTTTGATGGGTATTATTATACTTGATGAATTTTACTCTGAACTCAATTATTATTAATTAAGAAATTACTCTTTATAAGGATTTTGGGGGAATAACGGTTTTAGCCGTCACAGCAGAATAGGATTTTCGAGAATGAGGTTTAATTGAAGGGAGAGAAAAACCGTCAAAACGCCGCAGGAAAGCGATTATAACCCGTTGAAATTGTTATCTTCCCCAAAAGCGTTAAGTACTGAAGCATAAGTTTTAAGACTTTTTGGAGTCCAAGGCTTCAACTTTGGCGG
>JAOZSV010000176.1:1050-10832 GCA_029939505.1 Thiotrichaceae bacterium
TGACAAAATAAATTACTAGCGACCAAAAGTGATAACGTCACCCGACATTTACCTACCTAATAAATAGTAGGTCGGGTTAGCTTATCAAGCATAGCGTGATAACGTCACCCGACATTTACCTAATAAATCGCTCTTTGGCGGTGACAAAATAAATTACTAGCGACCAAAAGTGATAACGTCACCCGACATTTACCTAATAAATAGTAGGTCGGGTTAGCTTATCAAGCATAGCGTGATAACGTAACCCGACATTTACCTAATAAATCGCTCTTATCAAGCATAGCGTGATAACGTAACCCGACATTTACCTAATAAATCGCTCTGTGTCGGGTTACGTTTTTTTGCTGCGCCATCTAACCCGACCTACTTAACTACTTAACTTCAGTACTTATAAAGAGATTTTTTGTTGTGTTAGGAACGAGGGGGAAGAAACCTGTCAGGTTTTGAAAACCTGACAGGTATGAACAGGTGTATTTTTGCGAGTTACCTTAAAAAAACTTGGTTTCTCATCATTATACTTGTACAAGTTTATGTACGTTCTATAATATCATTAAAAGTCATACTGGGTCTCATCACAGCCGAAACCTTTTCAAAATCGGGTTTATAATATCCCCCAATATCAACAGGTTCCCCTTGCACCGAGAGTAGTTCTTGAGTTATTGTTTCTTCGTTCTCGGAAAGATTTTTAAAGACTTCTGCAAAGTGAGAAGCCAGTTCCGCATCTTCTGTTTGGTTGGCCAATGCTTCTGCCCAATACAGAGCTAAATAGAAATGACTCCCTCTGTTGTCAATCGTCCCCAATTTTCTTTGAGGAGATTTGTTGTTTTCCAGAAGTTTCTCGGTTGCTTTATCAAGCGCCTTTGCTAAAACTTTCGCTTTCGCATTATTATCAACCGTTGCGACCATCTCCAAAGACGGCACCAACGCTAAAAATTCGCCCAGCGAATCCCACCTCAAATAATTCTCTTGCAACAGTTGTTGCACATGCTTTGGCGCTGAACCACCAGCACCGGTTTCAAATAATCCGCCTCCAGCCATCAAAGGCACAATCGACAGCATTTTTGCAGAGGTACCCACTTCCAAAATGGGATACAAATCAGTGTTGTAGTCTCGTAACACGTTTCCCGTCACAGAGATCGTATTTTCTCCGGCTCTTATTCTCTCAACAGAAAATCGGGCTGCGTCTCTGACAGACATGATTTCAATATCCAAACCGGACGTATCATGGTCTTTTAAATACTCATCCACTTTCTTTCGGAGTTCGATGTGATGCTGCCGGTCTTCATCCAACCAAAAAATCGTTTTCCAACCCGTTGCTCGTGCCCTATTGACCGCTAGTTTGACCCAATCTCGAATTGATTCATCCTTGACTCGTACCAATCGCCAAATATCTCCTTCTTCCACTGTCTGTTCGTGAATGGTCTTCCCCTGAGCATCGGTTACCACGATAGTACCATCAGCCGGCACTTCAAAAGTAGTGGGGTGTGAACCATATTCTTCGGCCTTTTTTGCCATGAGTCCCACATTGGGAACAGTCCCCATTTTTGTGGGGTCAAGAGCACCATTGGCAATGCAGTTTTTGATGGTTTCATCATAAAGAGGCGCGTAAGTACTATCTGGAATAGTAAACTTGGTATCTTGAAGTTGACCATTTTTGTTCCACATTTTGCCACTTGTTCTGATAGCCGCTGGCATCGAAGCATCAATAATGACATCACTAGGTACGTGCAAATTGGTAATCCCTTTCTGGGAATTCACCATCGCCACGTCAGGTCTTGATGCATAGACCTTTTGAATATCCGCTTCGATTTCTGCTTTTTGATCAGTCGGCAGAGATTCTATCTTGTTATACAAGTCTCCCAAACCATTATTGAAATTGACGTGGTGTTGTTGCAAAGTATCCGCATGTTTGTTGATAACATCGGCAAAGAACACTTTCACCGCATGTCCAAAAATGATGGGGTCAGAGACCTTCATCATGGTGGCTTTCATGTGCAGAGAAAAAAGAATCCCTTTCTCTTTGGCCTCTTCCATTTGTGTTGCCAAAAATTGCACCAGTGCTTTTTTACTCATAAAAGTGGCATCAACCACTTCCCCTTTTTCCAAGGGTACCGCCTTTTTTAAAACCGTTTCACTGCCATCTTTCCCTAGGAAAGTAATCTTTGCCTCAGTGTCTTCTCCCATTGTCGTCGATATTTCATTGCTACAGAAATCACCAGCGGACATTGTCGCCACATGGGACTTGGAAGTCGAGTGCCATTCTCCCATGGAATGAGGATACTTTTTGGCATAATTTTTCACGGCACTTGGCGCACGTCTATCGGAATTTCCTTCTCGGAGTACCGGATTGACTGCTGAACCTAAAACGGTGGCGTATTTTTCCCTGATTGTTTTTTCTTCTTCGGTTTTCGGCGTTTCTGGAAAGCCGGGGATGTTGTATCCTTTGTCCTGCAATTCCGCAATAACGGCTTTCAGCTGCGGTATAGAAGCTGAAATATTGGGGAGTTTAATAATATTAGCGGCTGGCGTTTTGGCTAATTCCCCGAGTTTTTGGAGTTCGTTGTCAATTCGTTGTTCGGCTTCGAGTCTTTCGGGGAATAAGGCAATGACTCTTCCTGCTAAGGAAATATTTCTGGTTTTAACTTCAATACCAGCGGTTTTTGTAAAGGCTTGGACAATGGGAAGGAAGGAATAGGTTGCCATTGCCGGCGCTTCATCAATTTTGGTCCAGTTAATTATTGACATTAGTTTTAACAAACTCTCCTATTTAAGTTGTTTATCAAAGCGTTTTGATATACCATTTTTAAGTTTATCCTCCGAAGCATAAGTTATCGGATATGATGGCAAAAAGTCTTAAAAAACTTATGCTTCAGTACTTATGTGTGTATCCTACATTCATCACACAGAAATGATGAATTTTAAGTTGAGTTCGCAGCATGATAGCGACAAATCGAAACATATTAAAAATTGAGTTTCAATCCAACTTCTGTTTTTCTGATCAAAACCACTATCAGATTGGAATCAAATTTATTGAATTTGTTGCTATCATGCTGCAAATTCAATCTAAAATCCTAAATTAAGGTATGATGAATGTAGGGTACATGATTTTTAGAATTTGTCAAGTTAATTATCATCAATAGATTTGCTCCTTAATAAGCTCAACTGATTGATTTTATTTGTTTTTCTATTTTACAACTTCTTAATATTTTCAATGAGTTACGTTTATTGAGGAACAAGTCTAATTTAGATCATATTCATCTCCTAAAAATTCAATTTGGGATTGTACATGATTTTTAGAATTTGTCAAATTAATTATTATCAATTTAGACAATAATATCAATACCTTCGCCAATTTTTGTGGTTCACTTTTTTAGTTGACCCTTTGCTAAGTGCTTGCTTTAATTAGTTTCATTAAAAATAGAGTCAGGATTTTGCCCACCGTCTTTTAATCCATAACTCATTAATTTTCAAAAAAATATATAAAATACACCGTATCAAGTATTTGATTAAAGTCAATTTAATTTTTGTTGATATAAAACAAGTGCTTATAAAGAAATTATAAATTGGCGAAGGTATTGAGGTATTAATGAATGAATTTTGTCAGTGATTTTTTTTGCACAGTCTTCTTGCAGCACTGGTTGCCACAATACTGTTTAGCTTCTTACCCAGCTTAGGGGTACGTATCACTGCTATTAAGGAACGAAACCAAAATAACTTGTACAAATATAATGATGAGAAACCAAGTTTCTTCAAGAAGCTTAGTTTCTAAATGCCCAAGTTATTTTATGCACGTTCCTAAGAAATCGTGTAGGGTGGTTAGAGTGCGCTACCGCTCTACCCTCCCTACCGGTTTTATGACCCTTTTTCCTTAGCTTTAAAGATAGGGATAAAAGTCATAAAACAATTTTAGAATTTATATCCAAAATTCAAAGACCAGATAGCTCGCCATCGTTCAGCAGTAAACAAATCCCCACGTGTAATCAGTTGTAGTTGATCATACAAATCAGCAATCTTCTTGTCCACTATCAGGTTTTTGTTCTGTTTAATGGTTTCTAAGTAGCCTTGCGGCAAAGTGCGTTCAAGATGCCCCACTTGCCATATTCTACTTGGTGGTAATCTTGCTAATAATGGTTCTGAAAGCCCAAATATATCAATAATATGTACTTCTGGTCCTGCATAGAAACCAAAAAAGCCCACTGCTCCAAAGATAATAACTTTTTCGTTATTCTGACGAGCAAATTTACCCTTCATCGCCCAAAAGTGATTTGGCATCTCAAGTCCTTTTTTTGCCTTCAACAAACCTGTAAAAGGGTAATAAATTGTTCTTTCATCAGAGATATTAAAGATGACATATCTCTTCTTTTTTCCTAAATGTCCGATTCTAGCTTCTTTTGCTCTAGGAACATAAAGAAAATGTCCTGGAAATCTTTCCAAAACCTGCTCGCGTACAAATTCATAAGGCTTTTCTATCCAGTTGATAGGAGAAAGATAAGTTATCAACGAAAACATTGAAAATATTAATATGGATAGACTTAATTTACTTTTTAACTGACTTAAAGTGGTTTGATGATTTGACCAAGAAAGTTGGGATAGTACGATAACTGCACCAAGTAGTGGTGTGCTTAGGAAGCGTCCACTCATAAAGTCACCCCCTACATTGATGACATAAATGACGGTTAGCAAAATACCCAATGTTAATGGCCAAAGTTTTCGTATCCAAAACGGTACGAAAAATGCGATTGTTATCGTAAATAAGGTAATAGGGTCTCTTAATGATGATTCCACTAAATAGATGATTCCTTGCAATATCAGCTTATAATGTTCAATTCCACCACCTAGTTTAGCGTAAGCCGTATTCGGAAATAAAAAACCATAATAAACCAGTGAAAACAATTCCCAGGCTAAAAATGGAATAAATCCCAATACCATCAAACCAGTTGTTTTCCAAAAGCGATTCTCCCACAATACAAGGACTAATACAGGTATGAACATTAAAATACTGTCCATTCGATTCAACATGGCGAAACCTGCAATTAAAGCCAACAGAAATATCGTTTGTTTTGTATGCTTTTTTTCTTCAATATAAATATTCAAATAAACAAGAAAAAACAGAACGATAAGCACATTCGTTAGCGGATTTTCTAAACCAGAAGCGGAATAATGAATAAAAGCTTTGGAAGAAAACAAAATAATAAGTGCAAGCAATGCCGAAAATTTTGACTTGGCCATTTTAAATGCGACCAAATAAACGGTTACTATTGATAATAAAATAGAAACGGAAAGGCTGGTAAAATAGATTTCTTTCGTAAAAAAGTAAAATCCAGAAAGCACAAACATCCATAATGGATTTGTATAAGCTTGAACTCTTTCATCCACATTCCAGCGTAAACCGTCACCATTAATAAAATTATCAATGGTACGAAAAGTAATATAGGCATCATCATTAGTCCATGCATTGCCTAATAAAATAATTGCAAAGAATACTAAAAAAATAACCAAAATATCAATTCTTAGCAAAAAAGTCAGTTCACGATTATCTGTTAAATTTTTCATAATTATTCTTTTATCCGTCGTATCATTTTCGTACCCCCTTTGTATCCAGATAATTTAGAAAAAGATTCCTCTCATGTAGTGGCTAAAATGAAAAAAGATGAATATGAAAACCAAATGGCTATCATGCCCACCATGGCAAGGATAAATAATCTTGTAAGCGTTAAGGCGTGAGTCCGATAAGTCGCAATTAATAAAAACAACAGGATAACTATCAAGACATCGCTTGAATATTGTTTAAACTCTGAAGAATAAAAAATCAATGCCTCAGAAATCGCAAAGAAAAATAGGGCTAAAGGTACAGCTCGTTCTGATACATAACGTTTTGCCATTGGATAATAGAGTAATAGGGCAAGGACACCACAAAAAAACGGAAAAAGTCTCAGAATAAAATCGCTATTTCCAAACCAGGTGATAGATAATTTAGCCATCAACAAAAAACCAGGGGGTCTGGCATAACTACTATACTCCAAAGGTGCTTCAAAAAGTTCTAAGAACGTCCTATTAACCACATCAATTGCAAAAAACGCTTCATCTAACCATAAAGAACGGTTGAAAAGATACTGATCAAGACGCAAAATAATACCAAAGGCGATGATTAACCAAGGTGCCAACGCAAAAAAATGGGTTTTATATTGAGATTCATTTGAATAAGGCCTATTTCCAGTTTTAAGAGGTTTGAATTATAAAATTATTTCATCTGCTTTGTCAAGCAACTGTTCATGGAAATTTATTGCTATCCTAATCACACAAATCGCAGTTTAAATTTCTTGGTATAAAATGTATTTCATAGTATTATAGCGTTTACTATTAAATACATTTCATACTAAAAGCGATATAATGGCGATATTATCTAAATTATCTAAAAGATTTCTCTCTAAAAAATCTTTGTCTTTTAAAAGGTTTCTATTTAATGAGATAGATTTTAAAGCACCAATTATTGGTATTAAAGGGGGACGAGGTTCTGGGAAAACCACTCTTTTACATCAATATGCTAAAAGTACAAAATATAAACCCTCTAAAATTCTCTATATTTCTTGTGATCATCCGGCTATGATTGGAGAGCCGCTTTATAAAATTGCTGATGATTTTTCTGCTTATGGTGGTAAACTATTGATTTTAGATGAAATTCATAAAATCAAAAGTTTTGCATCACATATTAAAGCGATGTATGACTTTACGGAATTACAAGTGATATTCTCAGGTTCTTCTGCTATGAAGATAGAGCATGAATTAGGTGATTTGTCTAGGAGAGCTTTAGTTTATGATATGCCGGTTCTTTCATTTCGCGAATTTTTAGCCATTAAAAATATTGCCCATTTGCCCTCTTATGCATTTGAAAAAATTATTTCAAATCATGAAGATATAGTTGTCGATATTCTGAGTAAAATTAAACCATTGGAATGGTTTGGTGACTATTTAGAATCGGGTGCTTATCCTTTTTTTAAAGAGAGTCTCTCTGGATATGGTAATAGATTATTAGAAGTGGTCAATATGACTATAGATAGTGATTTAGCATCACTGTTTCATATTCAAACTGATAAACTTGATACGCTCAAAAAAGTGCTTTATATGCTTTGTTGCACTTCACCTTATGAAATTAATAAATCTAAGCTGTCAGGAGAAACGGGTGTCGCATGGGCAACACTCTCTAAGTATCTTACTTATATGGATAAGGGTAGTTTAGTTCATCTGATACGAGGTAGTAAAGGACATAAAACTTTACAAACGCCAAATAAAATTTTACTTGATAATCCTAATCTATTTTCTATACTTTGTGCTAAACCAGATAAAGGGGCAATTAGAGAAAGTTTTTTTGTCTCTCAACTACGACAAAAACATCAACTTCACTATCACCATCAAGGTGATTTTTTGATTGATGAGAAAGTCATTATAGAAGTGGGGGGTCAATCAAAAGATATGAAGCAAATAAAAGATTTAGAGAATGCTTATCTTGCCATTGATAATATTGAATCTGGTTACAAGAATGTCATTCCATTGTGGTTGTTTGGTTTTTTGTATTAAACACCGATTCCCACAAGCGTAAAAGGAGTGACGCTGGAACGTCACGGCCACGCCAGTTCGTGGGAACAAGGAAACTTCAAATGACTATTTAGGGAAAAACATTCCAACTTTCCTGATTGGAACAATTTCAGATCAATAGTAGTCGTAGGGTGGGCAACGTCTTTTTGGTGCAACGGCAAACCGGAGAAATGCCGATGCACGCGGGCGGATAGTTCAGAACATGAGTCAAATATCGTGCCGCCCACTTGCCCACCCTACCTGACTTATTTGAAACCGACGGGCTTTACTAAAGTTGGTACAAATGAACAGAGGCACCAGGTTGCCAGTTGTCATCTATTCGTACCCCCTTTGTATCAAGATAATTTAGAAAAAGGCTCCTCTCATGCTCATTAATATGAGAAAAAACAAACCACACTCTACCTCGATTTTGCAATTTTTCTAACTCAGGTTGCACTTGATAAAAATTTCCTGAAATACCCAATATACATTGAGTTTCATTTACTGATACGGGTTTAAACCCCTGCTTGCTACGAAAATAATCGATCTCTCTGGTCAAGTCGCTTTTCTGTTGATGCGTGACAATATGACAATCATTATAATTAAAATTGTAATTGCTGGCATAATATCTAAACGCCGGTTCAACCCATTGATACAGATAAAGCGTGTCAGTCGTTTGCACATTTTTTTGTAGATATTCAAAAACGGGCTTGGTTTCTTGACGAAGTTGAAGAGAGTAAATCGGGTAATTGACAACAGCGGCAAATAAAATGATTTGAACGGCAACCGTCACAGATTTATAGCTTAATAGCTTAACCTGAATTTGTATCACCGCTTCTGCAATGATAAGGTACATGGCAGGGACTAAAAACAGTATCATCCGATCAGCAAAGGGATATTTCTCAAAATAGGAAGTGGCAAGAACAACAACAAACGGCACCGTCAATAAAAATAAGGCTCCCTTTCGATGAGCTAACAGGGTAATACAACCCACAAAAAATAAGCCCGCCGCAAGTGCAAAGATTCCCAAACTCGCCGGATATTCAAACATTTTGATGTATTTATCGTATAACCACTGTATTCCTTCCATTGAAAATGGCGATGGCATAAAGGTATTCCAGCTTTTCCATAAATGAAGCAAATAGTCACCAATAGGTGACGTTTCAAGTCCACCTCCCATTGTAAAAAAGTACATGACTAAAAAACTGAGTAACCAGATGAAAGAAACGATGGCAAAAATAATCATTTGTTGCCATTTTCTGTTAAGTCCATTCCAAAGCATGAAGTAGCTACCAATCGTTGCCAAAATGAAAGCAGCGGGGTGAGAAAACCAAACCGCTAATGCACCTAAGATAGCGAGTAACAATAATCGTTTTATGGTTAAACGGTGTGTTTGTATATAAGTCACTAACAGAAATAAAGCAATGGTTATTGTGACATCACTTGAATATTGTTTAAATTCTGAACTATAGAAAATTAAGCTATTTGAAATGGCAAAGAGAAAAAGGGCTAAGGGAACAGCAGCGTTTGAAATATAGGCTTTCGCCATATAATAAAAGAGCAATAAGGATGTTACTCCACAAATAAATGGAAATAATCTAAGAATAAAATCGCTATTCCCAAACAATGTGATAGACAATTTAGCCATTATAAGAAAGCCGGGGGGAATAATAATACTATGGCTATAATCTAAAGGCGGTTGTAATAGTTCCCAAAGTGTTTTATCAATAAAGTTAACCGCGATAAACGCTTCATCTAACCATAAAGAACGGTTGAAAAGATACTGATCAAGACGTAAAATAATACCCAAGGCGATGATTAACCAAGGTAGCCAACGCCAAAAAATGGGTTTGATATTGAGATTCATTTGAATAATGCTTATTTCCAGTTTTAAGAGGTTTGTATTTGACGAAAAACCTCTGAGGTTTGTGTTTGACGAAAAACCTCAGAGGTTTGTATTTGACGAAAAAACCTCTGAGGTTTCCAAAACCTCAGAGGTTTGTGTCGAAAGACATTATCTTAAACATCTAACAAGAGAATATCATCGGATTGAGGTATTGTACCACAGAATATCTCCGGCTTTGGATTCCCTCCGACTGAACTCATTGCCGGAGTAAATTGAGCTAAAGTCTTGGTATCCGTACAGAAATAAACAGTCGAGTCATTCCTCATCCTGCCCACCGCTAAGGGATAATCACGACATCCCACCA
>JAOZSV010000030.1:0-17076 GCA_029939505.1 Thiotrichaceae bacterium
ATTAATACCACAAGAGATGCTAAGGGTATGATGTCAGGAGAAGCCATTATGGCACCGGGCGGTTTGGTGAATAATTGGTTTGACGCCATTTCCCTGGGTATTGCCCTGATGTTTGGTACGGCAGGTTTACCGCATATTTTGATGCGCTTTTTCACCGTCGCGGATGCGAAAGAAGCGAGAAAATCCGTCTTTTTTGCCACGGGTTTCATTGGCTACTTCTATATTCTGACTTTCATCATTGGTTTTGGTGCTATCGTGTTAATTTCCAAAAATCCGCAATATCTCACGGCTGAAGGCGGATTACTCGGTGGTAATAACATGGCTGCTATCCATTTATCCCACGCCATTGGTGGAAACATTTTCTTAGGCTTTATCTCCGCTGTTGCTTTTGCCACTATTTTAGCTGTGGTTTCTGGACTCACTTTAGCCGGTGCTTCAGCAGTCTCACATGATCTCTATGCTAACGTATTCAGGCGTGGACAAGTCAATGAAGCACAGGAAATGAAAATTTCCAAAATCGCAACGGTTGTTTTAGGCGTTATTGCTATTGGTTTAGGTATCGCCTTTGAAAAACAAAACATTGCCTTTATGGTTGGATTAGCCTTTGCTATTGCTGCCAGTGCCAACTTCCCGATACTGTTTTTATCCATGTATTGGTCAAAATTGACAACCCGTGGTGCCTTTATCGGTGGTGGGTTAGGCTTATTAACCGCAGTAATATTAGTGGTAATTGGTCCCACCATTTGGGTAGCGATACTTGGTTTTGAAGAACCTATTTTTGGTTCCAAATACCCGGCTTTGATTTCAGTCACAACGGCTTTTGTTGGCATTTGGTTCTTCTCAATTATTGATAATAGTAAACGCGCACAAGAAGATCGGGCCGCCTTTGAAGCACAAGATATACGCAGTCAAACGGGTATTGGTGCGGAAGGTGTGGTGACACATTAAATTAGGGTAGCGAAAAAACCTGACAGGTTTATAGACCGTTTCTACGACGACGAAAAAACCTGTCAGGTTTTATCAGTTTTTCTGTTTGAGAATGGTTGGCTGGGCAACGGTGTTGCCCACCAATAGCCATTGAGATGAAAGCGAGGCATCGCCTGTCTCTATTAAAAATGGTGTGCGGAACGTCAGTTTAAAATCAAACGAGTTTTCATTTCTGCTTTCAAACAATCCGTTTAATCCCCTCATCCGTTGTACTTGATATCCAAAGAGTTAAAAAAAACTCTTATGTGGTAATTTTTATAAGGGGGTTGCATTTGCTAATTTAAAAGATATATAATTTCAAAAATGGTTGGTACCTCACCTTCACTAATTATTATTAAATCAGATTATTTTTTAAATCAAAAATAGGAGCAATAAATGGATACTAATATTTTATCTACCGTAGAAAATGCTTTAAAAGCCAAACCGCGAATACTTATACTAGGGCAAAACTTTCTGGGTAAAGATTCAGAATCTAACCCACTTTTTCATGCGTTTAGCGTCAAAGAGGACAAGACTGAACTGTATAAATGGTGGCTTTCAGAAAATAACGATATTGGCGATAGGGCAAAAGAACTGATTAAAATTAGCAACACAGTTCTAGTCAACCAAGATGAAATAAATGGCATAACGGGGCAACCGTGGAATGCTATTTTTACGTCTTGCATTGATCCATTAACTCGTCAGCTATTTGAAAAACCTAAACAACGAATGGTTCAGCAATTTTTTAAAGCGGGTTATAACAAAGCGAATCATTCCGAGTTGTTGCCACTTTTCAGACTCTACGGTTCTGTTGAGCGAACCGATAGTGACGAATTACCACCCTCTGATAAGGTGTCCCTTCGTCAGCAGCGACGAAATGTTCGTTCTATGCTTGATTCGTTGTTTGAAATCGTGGGACCAAATGGTCATATCTTCATCGAGGGTTGGCAACAAAAAAATGATTGGTTGCGAGCGAGAGAACTTGTGGGAAGCCTCAGTAATTTTTTGCCCGGACAAGTTCTTGTTTTCGGGCTTGATTCTCAACAAAAAATAGATGATGAAGATTTTGCTGAACTTATTGATAGCGGCGTTGTCGTCCTTGTTCGCAATTCCCTTATCGACGTGGTCAATGCGCTTGTTGCCCAAAATCGTCTCAACTTAGATGAGATGTTACTCACTGATAAACAATTTTATAAGGTTGTCACCGATTTTTCTCAAGAAATACGGCATTCAAAATCTCAACTTTCTCTTGAAAGCGTTGCTATTCCCCGTCTTGAATGGAGAAAGTTTAATGAAGGTATGAAAATTCAGGATGTTCTCGATCCGAGTGAACCTTTACCAACTTCAAAAGAGAAACGACAAGAGGCTTTTCATGAATTTATGGCTCATGGCGCTGGTGCTTGTTGGAAATGGCTTCGGGAGTTTGCTTTTGAACGTCCAGTGTTTAAAAAACTTAAAAACAGGGCTTTTGGGCTTTGTCAGGAGAGTAGTCCCCAAGATTCACTTATTATACTCTATGGGCAGGGTTGCTCTGGAAAGTCGGTGCTACTGAATTTACTTGCGTTGGAACTCAGAGCTTGTGGTTTACCGGTTATTTTTGTGAATAACAGCACATTTCAAGTCTCTACATCTATAGATGCGTTTTGCCAATATGTAGAAAAGGTAACAACTGTCCCAGTATTTGTTGTCTATGATGGGACACTAGAAGATCAAGAATATGTCAGTCTATCCGAGTTTCTAGCCAGTAGAGGGCGAAAATGTGTGGTGATTGGTTCTTCATATCCTTCCCAAGATACTGGGTTGTCAAAAAATAAAAAGAAGAAAAAATATAATTATCACATAGCCACGGTAACAGTTGAGGTTAAACTTGATGAAAAAGAACGGCGTGCTCTTCTTTCTCATCTTCAGAACTTTTTACCGGAAAATGTCACTCAGCTAGCCGACAAACTTCCAACTTCTGATTTGAATAACTTCTTTGCAGTTCTCTATCGCCTTATGCCTATTGCGCGAAATAAATTAGCGGATGGCATTCTTGACGAGGGTGTTTACGCTGCTTCAAGAATGCAGGAAGCAATAGAAGAGGCTATCAAGTCGGATAATTTTGCGCGACAAGGGGCAACGCTCATGGAGCAAGTTCTTCGTGATGCACTCAAAGACTTAGATGCAAAATTATTTCCAAGCAGTCAGCAGACAATGACTACTCGTAGTGGCATAACTTATAATATTAATGATGCCCATTCGCTTATTAATGCGGTTATGCTTGTGAGCCATTTTGGACAACAGAAACTTAAACTTCCCCAAAGTTTTGCGCTTCGCCTAATCCGCAACAGCCTAGCTGTATACCGTGGTACCTTGGAAGGAGATATTATTCTTGAAGAGACTGAAAATAATGTCGTCTTCCTCTCAGCACGCCATGAACTTGAGGCTAAAATTTGGATTGAAGAACGGCTACATGACTGGCAAACTCAGATTAATCTTATCAAGAAGATTGTTCCCTTAGCAACTTCGTCAGAAATACACGACGATTGCCCTGAACTAGACTTCATTGTCAAATTACTCCAAGCTGTTGGTCCAAAGGGCAACGCTAAAACAAGAATGCCTAGACATTTCTACTATGACATAGCTGAAATTGTTAAAAAACTGCGATCCAGTTTCACAGAGGTTCATCCTCGATTGTTATTCATTCAATCGCATCTGCTTAGAAAATGGGTCAAACAACAACAAATTCATTCAGATCAAAATGCGTCTCTTGAAGATAAAAATAAACAGCTTGTAGAATGGCATCAGGCATTAGAAGATGCAGAAGAATGTTTGAACACCGCTATTTATTACAAGAATGGTTACGAGAATGGCCATGGGCAAGCTGATTCTGATGCGATCAAGGCTATGCCAAAAAGTGCAAGGGAGCATCGTGCTAGACTGGAAACAGAACTCGCCTGTGTTTTAGGCGTTCGTCAAAGTATGCCAAAATTCACGCCTGATAAACTATACCAAAATGCACGTTCAGCTTGGCGCAATGCCTTACGTTACGATGAAGAAAACGTCAGTGCAGTTGATACGGCTTGTTGGATTTGTAAGGATAGACATCGCCTTGGCGAAATGAACTTAGAAGAAGAAGCAGAATTGCTGGGAGATTGGGAAGAAGCGATTGATCGTTATTCTCAATTGGCTCTTGCGCCTTCTCAACAAGATAGGCGAGATACTCGTGAAATGGAATTTTCAGATGCATTGGGTGACATAAAACGATTTGAACAAATTGCTAGTCGCGTTGCTTCGCGTGGATCATACGCCGCTCATACCCTGGAAGCCCGATACATTGAAAAAAATAATGACGTGCAAATTGCTCGGCGCTATCTTGAAGAAAACTGTGCCGCTCATCAGTATCTTATTAAGGAAAACCACGCTTTAATTTCTGAAGATGAACGTGAAGGTAAACGTGCAGTATTACTCCTTTATATCCGATATTGGTGGCAAACGGAGACGAACTACAAAGGGTATTTTGATGAAGAGCGGATGTGTTTAGCACTGTCCCAAAAAAAATGGGAACAACTTAAACTGTTGATGGATAATCGTTTGAGCTTAGAGGGTGAAAGTGAAAATGGAACGGCTCTTTTTCTGAAAGCGTGTGCCTTAATGCATCTCAATCAAATTGAAGCAGCAACCAGAATTTTTGATCAACTAGATCGACTCAATGTAGGCGGCTATCGTCGTTTAAGATCACTCGTTCTGTTGTGTGATGAAGGTAAACCACGAGAATTTTCGTCAGAATTCAGAGGTATGAGAAGGGGAAATCGTTACTATGGTTGGTGTGATGATCTACGTGCTAATGTCGCCTTCAATCCTAAAGAGTACCACCTCACAGAAATAAGAACTGGAAAGCTCATTTATCCTTTCCATTTATCAATGAGTTTTAGAGGACTTTTTGCCAGCCATCCCAAACACCTTAGCAATCTCAGTCTAAAGACAAGGATAAGGAAAAAATAATAATGGCTGATTATCTTTCTATTCCACTGTCGGCAGTCAAAGCAGATTGGTTTAACACCCACGCAATCCCAGAGTTACAGACGTTTTTATCAGGTGTTCTAAAGGATGGGGGACTACTTTATCTTGGCGTTGATTCTGATGATGAGGGCAGTTTACTGATCAATCTAATAATCAAACGTTTGGATATGGTTAATGACTGGCAACGTATGGAGTTAACGGTTGAATGGTCTGATCCTTACTTGGTTTGGAAAAAACTTGTCGGTACGCCTGATGAATTGGGGCTAGAACAGTTTAATGGTCAAAACACGCTGGTACTGTTAAAAGGGGGTTGCTTTTTTCCTTATGAATTTATCAAGTTACGGGCAAGTTCGCTGATACAGTATGCCAAAGCTCATCACTTGATAATCTTGCTTCCCACATTACATACTCATCTTTCCAAACTAGAAATTGTCACCGCTGATGCAGTAAGAAAATTAGAAGTGCCGAAATTGCGAAACTGTCCTATTAAGGATCGCAAGGAAATGATCAAACAATTGGTTCAAACCAGTGCCCCATCACTTGATGATGATATGCAAGTTCGATTAATCAATGATTTATTCGAGGCTAACTCAAACAGTCGTACTAAATTACAACAGTGGATTAACTACTATACGGGGGAGAAAGACTGCTTACAAGCACTGAATAAAAATCCCCCCCCTTTACCAAGCTTATGGCCGCCGACAGTTATCCCACAAACGCGCAGCCAACTCAAAGCCGCCTTTAGCGTGGCTAATGATAAACGGAATGAGGCTAATGCATTCTTTGAAAACTGGTTGGTTTATCCATTAATTCGTCAAATAGAGCCATTAGCTGATCCTTTTGAGTCAACTGATCCTATTCACTGGTTTTCAGGCGTGGTTTCAAATCTTTGTTGTCATTTGATGGACGCGGCTAATTTAGCTTTTAAAGCCATTACTCAGTATGATGTAAAAGACAAAGAACTGAAAACGATGGAACAGCCTTTATTTTACGAAACCGTTCTGCATCTGCGGACTGTTATGCAGCATGGGCTACTTACTGATGACAAAGACAATTCCAAAACTATCAATTGGGTAAAAAAGTGGTACCTTGATAAGGTTAAAACGGATTATCCCAAACGACACCATTGGCGAATTTTGACTTATTATTTGATTGATGAATACGATGAAGCAGTCTCACAACTTCGCAAGGTTATTCGTTTTGTTCCCACTAGTGACTCTAGCATTTTAGTGAGAGAAGCTATCAAGTTGCATGAAAGAAACCTAGACAAACATACGTGGCGGAAAATTTTGCAAAGCGTTATAGAAGAGCTTAATGCGAACTTAGATATCGAACGATTTTTAGAGAAAAAACTTAATGAATTTCGTCAAAAACTTAAAAAATCGCTCGTGGATTCATCTGTATTGCGAAAAGAAGCTTACCAGATAGTTTCTACCGAAGTGATAGAAGAAATTTCAAAATGTCCGGTTGATGGTACTGATATAACAAGTCTTGGTATTAAAGGAGCTTTGATAAAGAAATCGCTTGATTATGCACAAGCTGAGTGGAAGAAATCACCTAATCAGACAAAGGAACAACTTCTTGAAGAGGTCAAAAAGTCAATCTTCTAAAGATATGGCAGTCCCTGCAAATGCTGCTCAGTTGGACAAGGTTCAAAAAGGTAACACACATAAGCACATTTGAATATCTTAAAAGGAAAACCTTTATATGTCTGATGAGACCTTTTTTATGAATCGGATGTCAAAAGCAGAGCAGTTCCAATTTATCAAAGAGAGTCAAATGTTTGGTGCTATGAATATACCAGACTTAAAACCGATACTCTTGGGCGTGTTTGAAAAACTGGATGAAAAACAACAAGCTTCTATTATAAAAGAATATCGACATCCAGAATTTGCGGATAAAGCAATTGAACTCTATGCTAAGGCAAAAAGAGAATCTGAAGCAAACTGGTTAGGCGTGTCAATCATCGCGCAGATGGCTAAAAATTTTTCATCTCAACAGATACAAAAGATTTTAAACACCGTTAACAAAAATTTTTTTGTCCAATGTGCAGAAGGCACGCCACAAATTTTGGCAACGCTTTTCGATACGCTTAATTCCGAAACGATTCAAAAACAAGACTGGTTGGATGTCATCGCTAAATTAGCTCAGAATAACTATCCGAATGACGAATATTCCTACAGTGATTTGTTGGTGAAATTGAGAAAGGAGTTTAAAATTTTATAAAATAAACCCCTTCGGGGTTGTGACGTTTTTCCCTGGGTGAAGCCCTCATCGTTGTACATATTTAAATGATTCTTCGCCAATGGTGAATGATGAATGATGAATAATAAATATCTATTTTTTCTTTAAAGTATTGATTTAATTCATAATTCTTCATTAACCATTAATTTTTTATTGGCGAAGGTATTGATATAATAATGATATTATTAAAATTTTGTAACGATAAGGGTGAAACCTGTTATGCACGTATGGCGGGTAAGTGGGTGCTTAGAAAAAAACCTGACAGGTTTATACGACTACCTGAACCTGTCAGGTTTATACTACGACCTGTTGAGCAACGACCTAAATTAAAACGCTGAATCAGGATTTTCGTGCATTTTATCATTTTCAAAATGAACAACGTATTATTCTGAAAATTCTTAAATTCTGTCAATTCTGATTCAAACATGATAAGGAGAAATTAACCATGAGTGATGTCAAAGTATATGACGTTTTCCCAGAAATTGCCGCGAAGGCGCATATTACTGATGAAAAATATCAGGAAATGTATGCGCGTTCCGTTTCTGATCCAGACGGTTTTTGGGCTGAACAAGCCAAAGAATTTGTTACTTGGTTTCAAGGTTGGGATAAGGTACAAGGCGGGAGTTATGCAGAAGGCAAAATTAGCTGGTTTGAAGGTGCGAAACTGAACGTTGCTTATAATTGCCTGGATCGTCATTTGGAAACACGGGGCGATCAAGTGGCTATCATCTGGGAAGGTGACGATCCGCAAGTTGACAAAAAAATTACGCTGCGTGAATTACACGAAAAAGTGTGCCGCTTTGCTAATGTGCTTAAAGGGCGTGGAGTCAAAAAAGGAGATCGCGTCTGTATTTACTTGCCGATGATACCAGAAGCGGCGGTTGCTATGTTGGCTTGCGCTCGTATTGGCGCGGTACATTCTGTTGTTTTCGGTGGTTTTTCCCCAGAGGCTTTAAAAGATCGTATCCTTGATTCGGGTTGCGAAGTGGTTATCACGGCTGACGGAGGAATGCGTGGTGGAAAGGCAATACATCTCAAGGCGAATGTGGATAAAGCCCTCACTGATTGCCCTGATGTCCATACTGTTGTTGTGGTTAAACATACGGGAATTCACCAAGAATGGAAAGAAGGGCGAGATATTTGGTATAACGAAGAAATTGAAAAAGTCTCCGCCGATTGCCCTGCCGAAGAAATGGATGCGGAAGACCCCTTATTTGTTCTCTACACATCCGGTTCTACTGGAAAACCCAAAGGAGTTTTACACACAACAGGCGGCTATCTTCTCTACACCGCCATGACGCATAAAATCGTTTTTGATTACCATGATGGGGATGTTTATTGGTGTACCGCAGATGTGGGTTGGGTCACTGGACATTCTTATATTATTTATGGACCACTGGCTAATGGCGCAACCACTTTAATGTTTGAAGGGGTTCCCACCTATCCTGATGCCAGCCGTTTCTGGCAAGTCGTCGATAAACATCAAGTCAACATTTTCTATACTGCGCCCACCGCAATTCGTGCTTTGATGGCGCAAGGCAACGAGCCTGTCAAGAAAACAAGCCGCAAGAGTTTACGTGTCTTAGGTACAGTTGGTGAACCGATTAATCCGGAAGCGTGGGAATGGTATTATCATGTTGTTGGTGATAGTCGTTGTCCCATTATGGATACTTGGTGGCAAACTGAAACGGGTGGTTTTCTCATCACTCCCCTACCCGGTGCAACTCCATTGAAACCCGGCTCTGCCACGCGCCCCTTCTTTGGCATTACACCAGCGATAGTCGATAATGAAGGCAATGTTCTTGAAGGCGAAGCGGAAGGCAATTTAATCATCACTCGTTCATGGCCTGGTCAAATGCGAACCATCTATGGCGATCACCAACGTTTTATTGATACCTATCTGAAAAACTACCCAGGCAACTACTTCACAGGTGACGGTGCGCGGCGTGATAAGGATGGTTACTATTGGATCACTGGACGAGTGGATGATGTGATCAACGTTTCTGGACACCGCATGGGTACGGCTGAAGTAGAAAGTGCGCTCGTGCTACATGAAGCGGTTGCAGAAGCGGCTGTCGTTGGCTATCCCCATGATATTAAAGGACAAGGTATTTATGCTTATGTCACTTTAATGACTGATATAGAACCCACTGAAGAACTACAAAAAGAGCTAGTGAAACAAGTCCGCACTGAAATTGGTCCGATAGCGAGCCCGGATGTGATTCAATGGGCACCGGGTTTGCCAAAAACGCGCTCTGGTAAGATTATGCGCCGCATTCTGCGTAAGATTGCCGCTAATGAGATCGATAACTTGGGTGATACTTCCACCTTAGCTGATCCGAGCGTGGTTGATAGTCTGATTAGTCATCGCGCTAATAAGTAAGGAATGGTCACGAAATAACTTCCCGTTTTGTTTTTTTTAGTTACCACAGGTTCCACCTGTGGCTATTCACATTCAACCCCTATCGGGGTTGGCAAATCATTTACAGATAGAGGGAAATTATTTCATGATCATTCCTAAGTTTTTTTGTCGTATTTTTTGTAGGGTGGGCAAGGTCCTTTTATTGCCCACCATATTAGGCGGTATGGTCAATACCATTAAGTTAAGCCAGGCGAACAGATTCGCCCCTACAATTTCTAAATAATGTCCATCTGGGAACGCCGGTTTATGTCATTTCGAGCGGAGCGAGAAATCTTAACAGACTGATCAAACCCGATTTCTCCTCACGTCGAAATGACATAAACCGGCGTTCCCAGATGGACACTAAATGGATTTCGTAAGGGCAGACTAACGTGTCTGCCCTTAACTTAATGGCATTTCGGCGGTATGGTGGGCAACAAAAAATGCCATTAAGTTAAGCCAGGACGAACACGCAGGTTCGCCCCTACAACCCCTGAATACGTTGAGTTTTGTAGGGGCAGACCTGTGTGTCTGCCCTTCACTTAATGGCATTAATCCTACGCTCGTTAGTTTCTGAACCCTTAATTCGCATTATGACAAAAACACGAGAAATAAAAATCAGTCAGTTTTTAAGTTTTGTCTTGCGACATAAACCGGAATCCATTGGTTTAACTTTAGACAAAAATGGTTGGGCGAGTGTTGCTGAGATTTTAAAAAATTCAAAATGCCGTTTCAGTTGGGAAGAATTAAAACAAGTTGTTGAAAATAATAATAAAAAACGTTTTTCATTTAATGATGACTTGAACTTGATAAAAGCTAATCAAGGTCACTCTGTTAAGGTGGAATTAGAATTTAAAGAAATCATCCCGCCTGACACTTTATATCATGGCACTGCCAAGCACTTTTTAAAGTCCATTCAAGAAAAGGGCTTACTCAAAGGTCAACGGCATCATGTCCATTTGTCAAAAGACATCCAAACGGCTTCAAACGTCGGTAAAAGACATGGTCAATTAGTCGTTCTGGCTATTAACACCAAACTCATGCACCAAGAGGGTTATCAATTTTATATTTCTGAGAATCAGATATATTTAATTGAGCAAGTACCTGCTAACTATTTGATTGTGATATAATTTTTTTCGTTTCCACGCGCTGGCGCTCATTGTTATACACCAGTTTTTAAGTCATTGATTTTATTGTAGGGTGTATAAACGATAGCGTCATACACCAAACCTCATTGTTATACACCAGTTTTTAAGTCATTGATTTTATTGTAGGGTGTATAAGCGATAGCGTCATACACCAAACCACGAAAAAGGTGGATGACGCTATCGCTTATCCACCCTACATTTAGCCATTTTTGACTGGTGTATAACGATGAGCGCGCTGGCGTGGGAACGCATTGTTTCGTTCCACCCTACGCGACAATGCCATTAAGTTAAGCCAGGGCGAACACGCAGGATTCGATGTTTTAGTTTTTCTTCAAAAAACTAAAACATCGAATGCCCCGACAGCCCCTGAAACCGTTTATATCTGACAGGTTTTTCTCATATCCAACTATCCAACAGGTGTATTGCCCGGTTCATTTCGTCTTAAAGTATCCGCGGCTGTTTGAGTGTTGCACCTGTCCCGTTTGCAAAGCGTGAAGATAATCATCAAGCGTGTGGTGTAATTGATTCATAATAATCTCCTGTGTCATCATAAATTAATGACGATTTGATGAATAAGAAATAAAAAAGCAGGTGATAATAGCACCATCCCAATTCCCCATCGCCACAGACGACTGCACCGTACTTTTCTTCTCAGCGTTTGTACCAAATGCAAAAAAACGGGGATTAAAAGAACGATAATCAATAACCAATAAACAATTGGTTGGCTGAGTAAATAATTCATATCAGCAAAAACAGGTGTTTTTTGCAAATCATCAAAAAAATGGATTAAAGGGCTCAAAAAAGAACCATTATCTGCTGGTGGCGTATTTTGAATACCCACTGCTGTCAGACTTGCCGCTCCGACTGCGACTAAAAAAGCCAATACACTGCCCAAACGACTAAGCCATTCACTCCAAGCCAGTTGTCGCCCTTCAAAATGTAAATGCCAATGTTGACGAATACCCTCTAAATAAGTGATTTCGCCCTGAATATAAGTAATGTGATTTTGCAATTTCTGTTTATCCGCGTCGAAACGGCTTAACAGGGGTGATTCGTCATCATGTTGCCAAACGACTTCCCAATCAGGGCTATATTGCCTTGCCCGTCGTAACCAGCGTTTTGTGTTGTTATGGTGTATTTCTAAGGTTTTAATCGCCTGATGCAGTTTTCCCAATAACAAACTGGTTTCTGCATTCACCATCGCCATCGTCTGTAAACTATCAGACAATTGACGATTGGATAAACAGGGTAAATTGGTTTGATAATGCTCCTTACTACAGCTTTGTAAATGCTGACGCACCTGAATCGCGGCAAAATCCATGCGCGTCAATTGCCATTGACGTATTAGTAAACGAGGTAAGACACGCACTAGGATGGCAGGCTCATCACTGATTAAAAAATCTTGTAATGCTTTTTCACCAATCTCTTCCAAATCACCATGCGCTAATCCATACACGGCAAAGATTGGATTGGGCGCAATAGTGGGATTAGCAGAATTTTTTGTCATTTCTATAGGCACTAACTGCGGCACAGGTAAATCAAGTTGTAATTGCCAATGCTGATCTTCTTGTATAGCTTGAAATTGTGGTTCAAAAATGTTCAAAATGGCGGTGGCAGCGATTCCTTTATTATCAGGCGGTGTATAATTCACTTGAAAGAGCCCTATATCTGGCTTAAAAACCACTTGATTTGCTGTACCGCGTAATGACGCAGTAATTTTGTGTGAATTGACACGGGCATCATTGATCAACAATGCGACTCCCATCAAGGCTTGACGACAAAAATCTTGCGCTTCTGTGGCATTAACCTCTTGATGACTAAAATGTTCTGTATAAACATGCTGGATTTTTTCCCAGCCCGTTTTCAGATTATCAGCCCAATCTTCAAGGGGTTCAATATGTAACAGTTCATCGTCAGAAAGATGAGGGGATGCGAAAGGCTTTGAACGAAAAAGCCGCTTATCGCTATCAATGGGGATACCCTCTTGCATGATGCGATTGGACTGATTAGCGGAGAGGCTACGTGGCTCTTGTTTAGAATCAACGTTTTTCTGTAACAGAAAGTAAAATTCGTAGCTGAGATGATGATTTGTGGCATTCATTATGATAAAATTCTTTTTTAAAAGAGGTTTTTGCAAAATTCACACGATGTTTAAGCGATTTTTTCAAAAATCGGATTTCTTAATCTAAAAAAGCGAGTTTTGCAAAAGGCTCAAAAAATGGTTAAGTTTTTGAGAAAATTTGGAGTTCGAGGTTTAAGTTTTTTGAAGAAAAACTTAATTCGAGGCTAAAGTTTTTTCTTCAAAAAAACTTTAGCCTCGAATCGAAAACGCTTCAGCTTTGGGCTTTTTTGAGTTCGAGGTTTTCGTTTTTTTTTTAAACGAACGAAAACCTCGAAAACGCTTTGAAAAAAATCTCTTATCTTTATTTTACACCTAAATTTTCAATATTCATATCAACTATTTTATGACAACCTAATTATCAATTATCAATAAACACAAATATGAAGAAGTTAAAAGACCCAAAATTGTTTGTTCAAGCCGCTCCATTTCTCCAACAAGGCTTGACGACACCCAAAGCGATGCGAGATGTGATTTACGCACTGATACCAATTACCTTAGCATCAATATGGTTTTTTGGACTAAGTGTCCTCCTCGTATTGATGGCGAGTATTGCCGGAGCCGTTATCACAGATTGGATGTTTTCAAAAAATGGTACTGAATCGCTATTAGATGGTAGCGCGGTATTAACAGGTTTATTGCTGGGTCTGACTTTGCCCCCCAATTTACCCTTATGGATGGCTTTTATCGGCAGTGTTGTCGGCATTGGCTTAGGTAAAACAGTATGGGGCGGACTTGGAAACAATCTCTTTAATCCTGCCCTCGTTGGTAGAGCATTTTTGTTGGCTAACTTTCCCAACGCAATGACCACTTGGGCACCAAGTGGTGGCGGATTATTTCATATCTACCCAAGCAATTTCGCATGGCCTTTTATGCAAACAGTGGATGCAGTAACAACAGCAACACCATTGGGCTTGATGAAATTTCAGCAAGAAGAAACGCCCTTATTAGACTTAATGATTGGCACGACAACAGGTTCTTTTGGTGAAACCTGCGGACTGCTCATTATTCTTGGCGGCATTTATATGATACTGCGGCGCAGTATTGACTGGCGGATTCCAGTGGCTATTTTAGGCACAGTCATTATTTTTACAGGCTTGCTTTTTATAGCAGATTCAACATATTATCCTAGTCCCTTATTCTCAGTCTTTTCGGGTGGACTATTACTTGGCACGTTTTTTATGGCAACCGATCCGGTAACCTCACCAATGACCCCTAAAGGAACTTGGATATTTGGTATCGGCATTGGCATTATTGTCATATTAATTCGCGTATTTGGCGGTTTTCCTGAAGGCATGATGTACGCTATTCTGCTGATGAATGCAACGGTGCCTTTAATTGAACGTTACACACAACCACGCGCTTTTGGACATGGAGGAACGGCCAAATGAAAAAAGACATTATCACCTTTCACAAAAAAGACGATAATCCCAGCCCCTTTAAGCTGATATTCACTTTAGGATTAGCGGGATTCATCTCAGGAATTGCCATTATCGGCATCTATGAAATCACTTTGCCCACGATCACGACTTACAAAGCCAAAGTCTTACGCGAAGCGGTTTTTAAAGTCTTACCCGGTGTAACGCAGATAAAGAAATTACACTACACCGACGACGACGGTTTACAAGTCACCACATCAAAGCAAAATGATGATGATACGCTTTATGGCGGCTATAACAATCAAGGGAATTTAATTGGCTACGCGATTCCGGCTGAAGGACCTGGTTTTCAGGATACGATCCGCATACTTTACGGCTATAAAGTGGAACAACGACAAGTTGTTGGGATGGAAGTTTTAGAAAGCCGAGAAACGCCAGGGCTTGGAGACAAGATTTACAAAGATGCTGATTTTCAAGAGAATTTTGTTGCCCTAGCCGTAGAACCGACTATCGTGTTAGTCAAAAAAGGGGCAAAATCTGCCCCCAACGAAGTCGATTCCATTACTGGCGCAACCATTTCGGCTAAAGCCATCGTCAGAATCATTAATAAAACCAATGAAAGATGGCTTAAACGATTGAATCAATAGAGGAATTTGTCATGAGAAACCCAGTTTATTGAAGAAAATTTGTTTCTAAATATCCGATAGATTTTTTCTCGTTCCCACGCGCTGGCTCAATGTCATTAAGTTTTCGAGGTTTGAGTTTTTTTGAAAAAAAAACTCAAACCTCGAAAGGAATATTTATTGGAATCCATTCGAGGTTTTAGTTTTTTTGAAAAAAAAACTAAAACCTCGAATCCTTCAGATTTGGATTATTTCGTTTAAATTTCAAACACTTCCAAATCTAAAGGATTCGAGGTTTGAGTTTTTCTTCAAAAAACTCAAACCTCGAATGGACTCCAAGGCTTCACTTTATGACATTGACGCTGGCGCGTGGGAACCAGAAATTTTTGAAAATTTTTAATGATCAAGGAGTAATAAAAAAATGAAACGTTTAGTATTGATTTTGTTCGCTTTTTCAATGATTTCACTCTCTGCTTTTGCAAAGGAGCGAATGGCATTGGTGATTGGAAATAGTGATTATCTTAACCCCTTATCGAATCCGGTTAATGATGCGCGTGATATGGCGAAGCTGTTGGGCTATTTAGGATTTGAGGTGACGCTGAAGGTGAATGCGGATCAGATGACGATGGAATCGGCGATTCAGGCGTTTGGTGAAAAATTGCATGAAAATGCGGTGGGTTTGTTTTATTTTTCAGGGCATGGGGTGCAATACGCGGGCGATAACTATTTGATTCCGATCAATTCCATTCTCAGAACGTCGGCGGCAGCGCATTTGAGATATAAAGCCGTGCCAGCGGATTATGTTTTGGCGGTGATGCAACAGGCAGACAACAGCTTGAATATTGTGATTTTGGATGCCTGTCGGGATAATCCGTTTAAAGGCTTTTCAAAGAGTTTGAAGCAAGGTTTGGCACGAATGGAAAGTGCGGAAGGGACGTTGATTGCGTATGCGACAGCACCGGATACCGTGGCGTTGACTGGTGAAGCGGGTGGGCGGAATAGTCCGTACACTAAGCATTTACTGCGGTTTATGAAACAGCCTCACTTGCCCATTGAATCACTGTTGAAAAAGGTGCGAAAGGCGGTGATACAGGAAACGCGCTATGAAGAAACGGTGCAGAAGCCTTGGTATGAAGCATCCATCAACGAGGATTTTTATTTTATTAAAGATTTTCAAACACCGACGACTCCTGCCACTCAAGCACCGCCGGTTGTGAAGGATACCGCACAGAAAATTGCTGAATTATTAAATACGTGTCAATTTCGTTTTGATAATAATTGGTTGACTTCTGGTGGTAGTGGAACAGCCTTGGCTTGTTATAAGGAGGTCTTGAAGCTTGATTCCAATAATTGGAATGCGTCTCGTGGATTGATCAACATTGAAAATCAGTATGTGAAATGGGCGGAAATGGCATTAGAAAATGGGAAAAAAGCCAAAGCCCGTCAGTATTTAAGCAGTTTGCGTCAGGTGAATCCTGAATCGTCGAAATTAGCAGTGTTGGAAATCCGTTTAGAAACGCTAACCTATTTTTCAGATCGCTACACAGACAATGGCGATGGCATAGTGACAGATAATCGAACTGGATTGGTCTGGCTGAAAAATGCCAATTGTTTTGGCGAACAAAATTGGAAAGAAGCAAAGCAAAGTGCCGCTAATCTGGGAAGTGGAGAATGTGGTCTTCGTGATGGTTCAATGCAAGGTATGTGGCGTTTGCCTTCTAAAGAAGAATGGGAAGCGATGATTAATAAGAAATATGGTTCGCTGGAAAAACCTGGACTTTCTCTCTCTAATGCAGCAGGAACTGGCAAGTGGAAGGAAGATGATGCGTTTTCTGGCGTGCAGACGGGCTATTACTGGTCATCTACGACCAACGCGAACGACGCGATTAATGCGTGGGCAGTGAACCTCGAAAATGGCAACATCCTCAACGGCGATAAGGCGAGCGCAGCCTATGTGTGGTTAGTGCGAAGCGAACTATAGACGTTCAGATATTTCACGAAAAAGGTTTGGCTCCGAAAAACCTCTGAGGTTTTGGAAACCTCAGAGGTTTGGCTCCGAAAAGGTTTGGTTCCGAAAAACCTCTGAGGTTTTGGAAACCTCAGAGGTTTGGCTCCGAAAAGCTTTGGTTCCTAAAAACTTCTGAGGTTTTGGAAACCTCAGAGGTTTGGCTCCGAAAAGGTTTGGTTCCGAAAA
>JAOZSV010000030.1:17176-31035 GCA_029939505.1 Thiotrichaceae bacterium
TCTGAGGTTTTGGAAACCTCAGAGGTTTGGCTCCGAAAAGGTTTGGTTCCGAAAAACCTCTGAGGTTTTGGAAACCTCAGAGGTTTGGCTCTGAAAAGTCATGTAGGGTGGGCAAAGTCCTTTGAGTGCAACGGCTTCCTCATTAAAAAGTGCCGTTGCACCCACGTTGCCCACCCACCCTACCTAGCTCAAAAGCCTCAAATAGATTAAAACATTTAATCACCGTTTAAAATTGAAATAAAATTCTGATGAATAGGGCGAATAAAGTTGATAACCTTTTGATTTATAAATGTTTTATGTTAAAAATCGCTATGTGATATGACAAAACTTTATTTTGATTGTTGCATAAATAATATGATAACATCAAATTAGCGAAGCGTAACTTGATATTTTAAAAGGTAAAAAAACATGACAATAAAATTGTTTATCCTAGCGGTATTATTCATTATAAGTGGCGGAGCTGCTTATTCAGAATATTTCAAAGGGCATAAGTTCCTTTCTTTACTGGCAACGGCTGTCGCCATTATTGCGACTTATTATTTGTTTCAAGATATTAAAGAGGACATCATCAAGCGTTCAATTTTATCGACTCAACCACCGATAGCCACAGAGGAAATACCACCACCTGTTCCAGAAATTGAGCCTTCTCCGCCTGTGGTTGTTCCAGAAAATCCGACGGAGAAACCCGAAATACCACCTGTTCAAGAAGTTGAGCCTTCTCCGCCTGTGGTTGTTCCAGAAAATCCGACAGAGAAACCAGAAATACCACCTGTTCAAGAAGTTGAGCCTTCTCCGCCTGTGGTTGTTCCAGAAAATCCGACGGAGAACGCAGAAACACAAATAGATTTTACGGCTTATTTTCAACCTAAACAAGAGCAGCCTAAACAAGAGCCTAAACAAGAGCAGCCTAACCCTAAAAAAGGTATGTTTGAAACGACTGCTGCTTTCCAAACACGACGACATCAATTGTTAGAAGAGTTTCAAGCACAGCAACGTAAGTTGTCACAAGAGTTTCAAGCACGGCGACATCAGTTGTTACAGCAGTTTAATGATGAAGTAAAACAACGCAATTTGGATTATCGGGCTGGCGTGTTGCATTTAACTGATTACAATGCTGATAGCCAAACATTTACCGTGAATTTAGATTGGCAAGCCGATTGGGTAAAGCAGTTTTTTGGAAAATTGTATAATAAAAGCAAGGTTCAAATTGGCGTTAAAGAGGCCAAACAGATTTATAATGAAGGAACAGAGAAACCATTATTTATAACGGCGAGTTTAAATGATAATCACCTTGAAATTCAGGGCGTTATGGTAGAAAAAGGCCAGACTTATTCGATAGCCATATCGTACCGCTATAGAGATAATGGCGATGGCACCGTTAGAGATAATCGAACTGGATTGATATTGCTGAAAAATGCGAATTGTTTTGGCGATCAAACTTGGAAAAAAGCCATGCAAAGTGCCGCTAATTTGGCAAGTGGAGAATGTGGTCTTCGTGATGGTTCGATGCAGGGTATGTGGCGTTTGCCTTCTAAAGAAGAGTGGGAAGCGATGATTGATGAGAAATATGTGGATAGGAAAAATCATAGTCAGCCCACGATTTCCAATGCTGCCGGTACAGGCCCTTGGAAGGAAGGTGATGTGTTCTCGGACGTTCAGTCGAACTGCTACTGGTCGTCCACTACCGACGCGTATAACGCAGACTTCGCGTGGAGCGTGGGCCTCGGCAGCGGCGACGTGAGCGGCGGCGCCAAGATGTTCACGTGCTATTTATGGCCAGTCAGAGGCGGACAAGAGGTGCTTTGAGTGCTTTGACGGGGTGCAGGGGTGTCCCCTGCTCGAATTTTTTTTTGGCTTTTTCAGAAAAACGTTTTTATCTCGTTTATCTCATTCCCACTGTGAAATTTTCCCCCTTTTATCGTTGCATATTTTGACGCTCCAGCGTCAAATATTTAGAATATAATTAATTGCTGTAAGCTAAGTTGACCAATGTCCATTAACCGCTTGACGCTAGAGCGTCTAAATACTTAGTCACGTCCAAATCTAAAGGTTTGGACTCCATCATCTCCGATCATTTCTGCTTCAGTACTGACAAAGCAAGGATACCGTTTTTGAATTGGAGTCCAAACCTTCAGATTTGGCATTCAGCAATTTAGCCATGTAGGGTGGACAACGTCTTTTTGGTAGCCCACCGGAGTCAGGCATTTTGAGTTAGCATCTCCAATAGGATACCAATAATTTTATCCGGATTTTCAATTAAATATTCATCAAGATCGATAAACACATCAAGACCTTCCATTTTGAGAAATTTCCATGCAGTTCCGGTTGTGACAACACCATATAACTTTCTAATCTCTCCATTATTTTCTGTTTGATTAAAAATACTGGCGGCGACCATTTCAGCGATACATTGACCCAAACCACCAATAATGTTTTCATTTTTAGCCTCAACAACAGTAATGATAGGGCGACTTAATATTAATTGTTCCTGAGAAGCACTGATTATAAAATCACAGAAACCATTTAACCCCTTTTCTTTATCAACATTAAACTCAATCCCAGAAAATAAACTGATTTGATGATGAAGTATTTTTCGTACTTCAACCAGAATATTTGCAATGATAAGTTCTGAGCGGGCTTTTTCAGTGTTAATTGCACGCGCGAGAGGCACATTTTCCTTCAATATTTCAGTCAGAATAGGAGTAATTTCAACAGGCTTGATAGCAGAAAAGACATTCTGTCTTTCAACTAATTTAACACCTAATTCTTGTTTAACCTTTTTAAGATTAAAGTCGCTATATGGCATATTAAACCTCATTTTTTGTCAAGCATAACTCAAAGCAAGCATAAGATGCATACTACGCACCGTTTTTGGTGAATAAATTTTTCAGAATGGAATGAAAGGGTGAAATTTTTAAATTAGAATCAGAATTTTCAGAATTTGAGAATTTTCAGAATTAAAAAATTGAGGTGAATTTAAATTAAGCCATTGATTATATTAATTAAAAACATGTCATGTTTAGCCATATTTATTCATTGACTATTAAAATACTAATGACATCATCCAACCTTTCATAAGCCATTTGAGGTGTGATGTTCATGGATGGTAAATGATTAGGATTTCTGCCATGAGCAACCCAATTTCGATAGTAACTACTCAGGGCAACCACAAGGGGGTGCAGCCTACGTATAAATATTTTCGTCACTCGACATAAGAATATTTCAGCCTAAAGTTTTTCTTCAAAAAACTTTAGGCTGAAATGTTGTAAGGGCAATCCTTTATGGTTGCCCTGAGTAGTTACCTTCCGTCAACCATTGTTTAATCGGCGTGTATAACTGTTCAACTCGTTCTAAATAGAACCGTATTTTGTCTTTCACGGCTTCATTTTCTAAATGTTCAAATTCGATGTCCATATTTTTTACCTAGCGTTAGCGAAGCAGTATCATCTGTAGCCTCAAATAAGTTGAAATATTATCACATATCGTTTAAAATTGAAATAAAATTCGTAACGACTCAGCCGTTCGCCTTGAAATTAATTGATCTCGCTCCGCTCGTTACTTCGTTTTAGAATCAAACCGAAAATATTAGAACATATTATTATTAAGTTATTGATTATATGATATTTATCAAGTAAAGCATTTTAAAAAAAACAGAATAATAAATCATTTATTTTGAGAAATTCTGAAAATTCTATTCGAGGCTAAAGTTTTTTGAAGAAAAACTTTAGGCTCGACTCGAATATTCTCAAATTCTGATTCAAACAATATTCTAGGTTCAAGTTTTTTTACCGAAAAAACTTGAACCTAGAATCGAGGCTAAAATTTACCTGGCTACATGGCTTGAACCTCGAAAGTTGTTGTATTTTTTAGTTTGGCAAGGATGTTATTATTTGAATAGAAATTTATGAGCTTTACTGCATAGAAATTTCCTTAGCCTTTTACTTTTGGACTCTTTTCGCTTTAAACGTTTTTAGCGGGAACATCTGCCAGAACATTACATTCATGTTCGTGGTACGCAGCCACTGATGGCGTAATGATGGCCAGTTATGACCTAACTATTTGTTTTTACTATATATATGAATATACCACCATTATCAGTCGTTATAATCGGACGCAATGAGGGGCAACGTCTTGTTGATTGTATCCGATCAGTACAAGGGATGAACGAACCGCCAGAAGGAATGGAAATCATTTATGTCGATTCTGATTCTACTGATGGCAGTCCCGCCCGTGCAGAAGCTTTAGGTGTACAGGTGTTAGTTGTTCATCCAGAACGCCCGGCGGCGGCTATTGGTCGTAATGCGGGATGGCGTGCTGCTAAAGCACCGCTGATTTTATTTCTTGATGGTGATACCATTTTGCATCCAGACTTCGTTAAAGAAGCTAAACTCACTTTAGATGATCCTAAAATCGCGATGGTGTGTGGATATCTGCGAGAACGATATCCAGAAGCATCAATCTATCAACGAGTGCTAGATTTAGATTGGATATCTTCTTCACATGGCATTTCTAAATTTTGTGGCGGGATTGCTTTAATACGCCGTCCTGTACTAGAAGAAGTTGGCGGCTATAATCCACAGTTGATTGCAGGTGAAGAACCGGAAATGTGTCAACGTATTCGTGCCAGTGGTTATCTTATTTTACACATCGATCAACAAATGGCTTTGCATGATTTAGCTATCACCCGCTGGTCGCAATATTGGCAACGAGCCATCCGTACTGGACACGCTTATGCTGAAATTTCTACTCTTTTGCGCGAAACGGCTATCCCTTTGTGGCAACAAGAATCACGTAAAAACTTTTTGAATGCCAGTGTATTAATAGGTCTTTTTATACTTGGATTCATTATAACGTTATTTTTGAAATCGTTCATACCACTTGGCACAAGTTTGTTCTTGTTTTTATTGCTCAGTGTGCGTAGTGCCATCAAAGCGCGTTGGAAATCGACTAAGCCATTGACGCTGTTCTTGTATGGTATTCACTCACAATTTCAGCACATACCTATTGCGATCGGACAGTTGTCTTATCACTATCACCATTGGCGTGGACAGCGTCGTCGCTTGATTGAATACAAATAATTTTTGTAACTACTCAGCCCCCCAAAAAAAGCCCCCTTTCATTCATTAGATAACTACTCAGTCTTAGGTATTGCTCACGCAAAGGCGCAAAGGGATTCCATTTGAGTTGGTTGAAGAAAAACTTGAATGATCCTCTTTTCTTCCTCATTTCGTCCAGGTGATTTTTGATTCCTTTGCGTCTTTGCGTGACATTTGGTCTGAAAATCAATAAGGCTGAGTAGTTACAAAAAACTCAAACCTCGAATGCTTTCAGCCTTGAAATCAATTTCAAGGCTGAAAGCTAAAGTCTGCTAAAGCAGACTGAAAGAAAACTGACTGAATGATTTGAATTTTGGCTTGCTTGAGCTGTTACTCGACTATCAAGTTTTTTAAACGATAACTATAACTACAAGGATTATTTATAAGAAAGGATAGATAAAAAACGATTAAAAATCAATTATTTAAAAAATACCGAGTGATTATCCTTTCTTATAAATAATCCTTGTAGTTATAGTGCTTGTAGTTTTCGAGGCTAAAGTTTTTTTAAAGAAAAAACTTTAGCCTCGAATTGTGTTTTGAATACTGGTTGTTAAAAAACTTGATAGTCGAGTGTTAGCCTTACAATTTCAAGGCGGAGTAGTTACTGTTTGAGAGCATAAAACAGTTCTATTTTTAGATGATAAAACAATATAAATCAAATAGTTATGTATTAATCTCTATAGGTTCATATAGACATTTAGAATAAATAGTTTCCCACTATAAACCTAACTGGTTTTCAATATCGGTCAAGTTTTTGGAAGTTATTTACAATGTTTTTGTTCAATCGCGTTTATTTTTAAGTGTACGCTTTTTCGCCAACCTTTGAAGGGTAAGCGACGCGACAAGATATATTCTAAATACAATCTTAAACGATAGCGGCGAATCCTAAACAAGCGCCTTGCCCAGCGATCTGACATAGCCATACGCCAACGTAACCAAGGTGTGATTTTAAGAAGGGGCAACCCACTTAACTGATAACCCCGCTCTTCTAGCATTGTGCTAATTCGGCTTTCGGCTAATTGTATCTCATCGTTTGAGAGCTTTTTCCGCCATTGTTCAGTCAAATGTGGTTCAGGTAAGCTATAGGTAGTATGTTGAGCGTAATCGTATATTGCCTTATCAAAGGGAACACCAATAAAAGTACAGATTTGAGTCAGCACTTCATCAGACTGTCGAATCAATGTCTCATAGGGGACCGTCAATTTCTGTTCTGGAGCGAGTTGGGGGCTGAACTTTTGCCAGAGAAGTTCTTTTGTTATCCAAAGTCCAACACTTGTAAACATATTACCTCCCCAACCCATCAGGATGGTAGAACGTGCAACATCGCGCCCATCACGACAGATATGGATAAATTTCGCATCAGGCCAAATTCGTAACAAACGATCAAAGTCATTGTGTACCGTTCCACCGGCTATTGTTTTTTTATCGCGCTCAAGCTGTTGCAACAAAAAACTATTGACAAGCTCTGGATAATTTAAACGCTTATCAATAGTGTAATTATAACCTGAAAAAATACGATTATAAGATAAATACTCGTAATAGCTGGGTAAATCTGGCCAATTTTTCGGTTCATTTATCTGATCAACAACAAACGGAATACCCCCCGCTTTAAAAGCAATCTGGGGATGATGATTAAGCATAAGGCCTAATAATGTACTCCCTGATCGGTGTGCACCGACCAAAAAAACGGGTTGTTTTAACATTGTCATGTTTATCAATTTTCCTCTATAGGAATTAGGCTTTAAAAAGATATTAAATATCAATTAGTTATAAATATTGACTTTCTCAAAATGGAGTCCAACGCTTCAGTATGGTAGGTCGGGTTAGCTTATCAAGCGTCGCGTGATAACGTAACCCGACATTTACCTAAGAAATCGCCTTTCTCAAAATGGAGTCCAACGCTTCAGTATGGTAGGTCGGGTTAGCTTATCACGCGTCGCGTGATAACGTAACCCGACATTTACCTAAAAAATCGCCCTGTGTCGGGTTACTTTGCTGCGCCATCTAACCCGACCTATTTAACTACTAACCCGACCTACTTAACTACTTAACTTTTTGGAGTCCAACGCTTCAGCTTTGGGCGTGACAAAATGACTAGCAACCAAAGCTAAAGCGTTGGACTCCATCATATCCGATAATTTGTGTTTCAGTACATAGAAACCCAGTTTTTCCAAAAAACGGGGTTTCTTCATTTCAAATCAAAATTCAGATGAGAAAGACAAATTATAAAACGCGGCTTTCCCTGGGTAAATCGCATTATCTCCCAACCATTCTTCTATACGAATCAGTTGGTTGTATTTGGCTATGCGTTCAGAACGTGAGAGTGAACCGGTTTTAATTTGACCCGTCGAAGTGGCGACCGCAAGATCAGCAATGGTACTGTCTATTGTTTCACCTGAACGGTGGGAGATGACAGCGGTGTAACGGGCGCGTTTTGCCATTTCAATGGCGGCCAGTGTTTCTGTTAATGTGCCAATTTGATTGGGTTTAATCAATATGGAGTTGGCGATGCCTTTGGTGATGCCCTCTTTTAAAATAATGGTGTTGGTGACAAATAAATCATCGCCGACTAATTGTATTTTTTTGCCCAGTTTTTCTGTGAGTATCGCCCATCCTTCCCAGTCGTCTTCAGCCATGCCGTCTTCAATGGAAATAATGGGGTATTTTTCTACCCAATCGGCTAGGTAGTCCGTAAATTGGGCGGAGTCCAGTTTTTTGCCCTCTGAAGCGAGATCATATATGCCGTCTTTATAAAATTCGGAACTCGCTGCGTCTAAACCGAGCCAGATATCTTTTCCCGCTTTAAAGCCTGCTATTTCAATGGCTTGCAAAATGATTTCTATCGCAGCTTCGTTGGAAGATAAATTTGGGGCAAAACCGCCTTCATCCCCAACGGCGGTATTCATGCCTTGGCTTTTTAGAACGCTTTTTAGGGCATGAAAAATTTCTGTACCATAGCGCACCGCTTCTGTTAGTGACGATGCGCCGATGGGTAAAATCAAAAATTCTTGTAAATCGACATTGTTATCGGCATGTGCGCCGCCGTTGATAATATTCATCATAGGAACCGGCATTTGCATCTGTCCAGCACCGCCTAGATAACGATAGAGTGGTAACTCAAGCTGTTTAGCCGCTGTTTTAGCAACTGCAATTGAGACGGCTAAAATGGCATTCGCCCCTAAACGCGCTTTATTGGGAGTGCCATCTAAGGCTATCATTTTGTTATCAATTTCAGTTTGTGCGGTGACTTCAATACCCTTAATGGCATTGCATATTTCACCATTGATATTTTTAACCGCTGTACGCACTCCTTTTCCCAAATAGCGGCTTTTGTCACCGTCGCGTAATTCAAAGGCTTCTTTTTTTCCCGTGGACGCGCCAGAGGGTACGGCGGCACGTCCTTTTGCATTATCAATTGTGGTGACTTCAGCTTCAACCGTGGGATTACCACGGGAATCAATAATTTCACGGGCGTGTATTTTGGCTATTTTTGACATATTTCCTATTTTCCAATCCGTTTTTTATACCTGCTAGGTTTTAAAAAATTGGCAGGTATTGCGTGATGTTTAAAGATTTTCCAATTTTTTGACCGTATTATCAAGCTGTTTAAGTGTTTCCAATAAAACGGCCATTTTATTTAAAGGCCACATATTGGGACCATCGCTTAAAGCGCGATCAGGTTGGGGGTGCGTTTCCATAAAAAGTCCTGCTATCCCCACTGCTACCGCAGCGCGTGCTAAAATAGGTACAAATTCACGTTGTCCTCCCGAACTTTGACCTTGTCCGCCGGGTAGTTGCACTGAATGGGTTGCGTCAAAAACGACAGGGCAAGCAGTGTCACGCATGATTGCTAAAGATCGCATATCAGAAACCAGATTATTGTACCCGAAAGAGATACCGCGTTCACAAACCATAATATTGTCATTGCCCACCGCCTTGGCTTTTTCTACCACGTTGATCATATCCCAAGGTGCTAGAAATTGCCCTTTTTTGAGATTGACAGGTAAGCCTTGGCGAGCGACATTTTGGATAAAATGCGTTTGGCGGCATAAAAATGCGGGGGTTTGTAGCACATCGACGACACTGGCTACCTCTGCTAATGGCGTATCTTCATGCACATCCGTTAAAATAGGTACTCCGATTTGTTCACGAACTTGTTCAAGAATGCGTAGTCCTTTTTCTATGCCCACGCCGCGAAAACTGGTATGTGAAGAACGATTGGCTTTGTCATACGAGGATTTGTAAATAAATGGAATCGCCAATTTTTCAGTGATCGTTTTTAATTGTCCAGCAGTGTCAATGGCGAGTTGCGCTGATTCGATGACACAGGGTCCCGCAATAAGAAATAGGGGTTTGTTTAAGCCGATTTCAAAATCACAGAGTTTCATTTTGTCGTCCGTAAATAGTGTTTTCAATCATCCCACAGAGAATATGTCCGATTGTGATATGTGCTTCTTGTATTCTGGGTGTGCTGATTGAAGGGATTTTTATACAGAGTTCGCATAATTTAGCCATCTGATCACCATGCGCTCCAGTCAGTCCAATTGGTATGATACCAGAGATTTGGGCATATTGTAAGGCTTTAAGCACATTTGGCGAATTTCCAGAGGTTGAAATCCCGATAAAAACATCTCCCTTGACGGCGTTAGCTTGTAACTGTCTTGCGAATAGCTGTTCATATCCATAATCATTACTGATTGCGGTTAAAATTGATGTATCTGTCGTTAATGCCATCGCTGGTAGAGGTGCGCGTTTCAATTCATATTTACTGACCAGTTCTGCTGCGATATGCTGTGCATCAGCGGCACTCCCCCCATTTCCGGCCAATAAAATTTTTTGTCCCTTGGATAATGCATCAATACATTTATTAGCCACTTTCCCAATCATTGAGATAAGAGCATCGTTTTCTAGGATTTTTTTTTTGACATTAATAGAAGCCTGAAGCTGTTTTTGTATAAATTCATTATTCATTTTTTCATTTTCGCCTATTTCAAATCATTTCACAAGGATAGATACTGATGTTCATGCGCCTCTGCTAGTATTAAATATAATTATATCAATGAGTTACCAATTTTTCTTATGAATAATTTACTGTAACTACTCAGTCTTAAAGCGTTTTCGAGGTTTTAGTTTTTTTTTCAAAAAAACTAAAACCTCGAACTCCAATACGCACAAAGCTGAAGCGTTGTACTTCATTCATTCGCATTTCAAGGCTGAGTAGTTACAATTCACTTTAAGTACTGAAGCATAAGTTTTAAGACTTTATGGAGTCCAACGCTTCAGCTTTGGCTGTGAACAAATTACTAGAAAGCTAAAGCGTTGGACTCCATCATATCCGATAATTTATGCTTCAGTACTTAACTTAACTTTGCAATTCCGAAAATCCCATCAAATACTCATCCACAGCCCTCGCAGCCTGCCGCCCTTCATGGATTGCCCAAACAACCAGAGATTGCCCCCGACGCATATCCCCAGCCGCAAATACTTTATCAAGAGAAGTTTTATAATTATTCGCTTGAACATTGCCACGCTCATCCATAGCAACATTCAATTCTTCAAGCATACCCTCATGGATAGGATGTACAAAACCCATTGCCAATAGAACTAAATCCGCCTTGAGTTCAAATTCGCTATCAGGTATTTCTGACATTTGCCAACGGCCTTTCTCATCTTTTTGCCAATCGACGCGCACTATTTGGAGTTTCGAGACATGATTATTGCCTTTAAAAGATTTAGTCAACACACTCCATTCGCGTTGGCAACCTTCTTTGTGAGATGAAGAGGTCCGTAATTTATTAGGCCAATTTGGCCAAGTCGAGTGTTTATTTTCATTTTCGGGGGGCTTAGGTAAAATTTCCAATTGAACCACAGAAGCGGCTCCTTGACGAATAGAAGTCCCAATACAATCTGAACCCGTATCGCCACCACCAATTACGATAACATGTTTATCTTTTGCCGTGATACTTACCGCTTCTGGTATATCATCACCAAGTACGCGCTGTGTTTGTTGGGGCAGAAATGTCATCGCAAAATGAATGCCCTTCAATTGACGTCCTAGTATTGGTAAATCACGGGATTTTTCAGAACCACCGGCTAAGACGACAGCATCATATTTTTTAAGCAATTGTTTGGCTGGCTTATGAATTCCAATATGGATATTAGTGCGAAATACAACGCCCTCTGCTTGTAACTGTGCCATGCGGCGGTCAATGATACTTTTATCCATTTTAAAATTGGGAATGCCGTAACGTAGCAATCCTCCAATGCGATTATTTTTTTCATAGACGACCACTTCATGTCCAGCCCGGGCTAATTGTTGAGCGCAAGCTAATCCTGCGGGTCCAGAACCGACAATCGCCACCATTTTTCCTGTGCGATGTGCAGGAATTTGTGGTTCAATCCAACCGGCTTCCCACGCTTTTTCGATAATGGCGCATTCTATGGTTTTAATGGTGACAGGTTCATCGTTTAAGTTAAGCGTACAAGAGGCTTCGCAAGGTGCAGGACAAATTTTGCCAGTAAATTCAGGAAAATTATTAGTCGTTTGTAAAACATCATAGGCTTCGCGCCACCTATCCTGATAAACCAAATCATTCCACTCTGGAATAATATTATGGATTGGGCAACCATTGTGACAGTAGGGTGTGCCACAATCCATGCAACGCGCTCCTTGTTGACTCACTTCTGAAGCCTTTAAGGGGATGATAAATTCTTGATAATTCTGGATGCGATCCGCTACGGGGAGATATGTCTGTTCTTGACGTGATATTTCCATGAATCCTGTTGTTTTACCCATAATTTGTTCTCCTTAATTTTTTTTAAAATGCCCAAAGCTGAAGCGTTGGACTCCTATAAACGCCCAAAGCTGAAGCGTTGGACTCCAATGCCCAAAGCTGAAGCGTTGGACTCCAAAAATAACTTATAATATTATCTTGACACAGATATTATATAGAAACGGTGCATCAATAATTCCCACGATTTTAGAGCGATAAGATTGTGCATAATCGGCATATTGACTTAAATCTTTATAAGTCGAAGAAAAATAGACGATCAGTTTGCCATCAGGATGTTTAGCTAACCAGGGACAAATTGAGTATTCATCAACCACTTGCAAAGGTTTTTGAAGTCGCCCTAAAAATTGATATTGCCCATGATAATTGCCAAAATGCGCTAAAGTTTGATCACGACGCTGTAAAGTGCTGATGCGTTGGCTGATTCCGTGTAAGTCATAAGCGTCACCAGCTGCTCGAATAATTGTTAGGGGAAAAATCAGGCTAAATAAAATGGCAATGGTACTGATGAAAAATAACCTTTGTTTTATCAGGGATAATTTCCAGAAGAGCAAGACGCAGCCTAAGATTAGTAATATGAACCCTGGCCCGGCTGAAATTTGTGTCACCCAAAACGGTACGCGCATTTTAGGGTATAAGTCAGGCGCGATAATCAGTAGCACGCCCATGATCATAATAATGATCCCGGGAAAAAGTGTGTCCCAATATCGGTTTTTAATGGGGTGCTTTACTAAAATATAAGCCGTTAATAGTGCGAAAGCGGGCAATATTGGTAGTAGATAATGTAATTGTTTTCCGCTAATGAGGGAAAATGCAGTGAAAATGAATATAAACCAGAAGAGAGAAAAACGTAAACCACTGTCATTGAGGTATTTGTGTATTTGTGAAAAGCCACGCCATAAAGGTAGCCATAGCAGCCAAGGAAATAGAATGACAGGTAATAGGGGTAAGTACCACCATAGCGGGTGTTGATGTGCAAAGGAATTAACGAGGCGGTTAGCGGTTTGTCCCCAAAATATGGCTTGTCTAAATTCTTCACCGCCCACAAAGCCTGCCGGGATTGCCCAAGCTAAAGCGATCAATAGGCCCAAGATGACATTACCCAAGATTCCTAAATACCAAAATGGCCATGATGAAGGATGGGAACGTTGCCACCAGGGCGCAAATAGGGCGATAGGCAATAGATGTAATAAAATGACAGGCCCTTTGGTGAGAATCCCTAAACCAATTGCGATACCTAATAATCCTACTTTCATTTCTCTCTTTTGCCAAGCTGAGATTATGGCAACCATGCCTAGTAGGGTAAAAAATGCCAGCATCATATCAAACATTGTGGCACTGGTAAATAGGCTCCATAGTAAACAACTTAATAAGATGAGCGGTGCATATTGGGCAATCTGAGGCTGTTGTGGCCATAATTGGCGTGCGATAAGGGCTGTAAGCCATAAACTGCCTAAAGAAAATAGGCTAGAAATCAATCTGGGTGACCATTCATTCACTCCAAAGATCGCCCAACCTAAGTGCATGAACCAAAATAATAGGGGCGGTTTATGGTGATAGGCTTCACCATTCAGGGAAGGTACAAGCCAATTACCCTGTATCCACATTTCCCAAGCAACAGTGACATAACGGGTTTCGTCGATTTGTAGGAATGTACGATTAAAAAGTGGGATGATTAGCAACAAGAGCCATAAACTGCCCCATTGATACTCTGGGGTGGTGAAAGGCTTTTTAAACAAAAAAATTGATCCCATTTTTATTTCCTGAAAAATCTATTTGAAAAACATTCATCAATGCGAATTAAGAGTGAAAATAGGAGTTCGAGGTTTGAGTTTTTTGAAAAAAAACTCAAACCTCGAAAACGCTTCAGCTTTGGGCGGACTGGACTAACAAAGCTGAAGCGTTGTACTCCAAAATACAAAGCTAAAGCGTTGTACTCCAAAATACAAAGCTAAAGCGTTGTATTCCAAAA
>JAOZSV010000370.1 GCA_029939505.1 Thiotrichaceae bacterium
ATTGCCAAATCTGAAGGTTTGGACTCCATTGCCAAATCTGAAGGTTTGGACTCCAGAACGATATTTATCTCGCGTTTATAAATTGAATACTTATATCATTCATCTAAATGGAAAATTTTTTTCTGAGGAGCATCAAGGGTTTTTTACCAAAAAACCCTATTTTAGCCAGCTTCGTTATTATGAGTTGGTTAATATTCACGCCATCTGCTTGGCGACGTTATATCGCCAATATTGATTCCCACCTACCGCCTGATTTCGCGCTTGCCGATTTAAAATCCCACCATTGGCATCATAAATCTTTACGGAAATTGCTTTACTTAGGACATGGATTATGGTCAATCTGGATCAGTAGCCTTGTGACTCTGTGCTTATGGTTACTGGACGTACCTGGTGAAGTCATGATTTTAGTGGGTTGCTATGCGTTATTATTCAGTTTTGTTGGAGGAATGCTTGGCAGCCTGACTGTATCAGTGGCGTTTGGCATTATGGCAGGAATAATAGGCGGCTTTTTGTTAAGTTTGCCGATAGGCATTATGGGAATCAATGAATACGTCCTTGATGAACTGTTAGTCTTCAGCATGGCAAAAAATATTGCTATCGTCGTTATGCTTAGTGTTCCTGACTTACAAACCACACTTTTTCAAAGTAGTGAACCAAGCGCGTTTTGGACAGTATTGTTAGGCATCTTTACAGCCAGCCAAGCAGGCAGTGTCATGTACAGCACAACTAAAACCGTTGACAGTCAGCCACAATATCGCCAAATTGGTAGCATTGTCATTGGTGTATTTATCAGTGGATTAGCGGTGTTTTTAATTGCGGGCTTAATGAGCATACTCGCAACCAGTGCAGCCTGGATGCAAACAGGTACATTATACGTCTTGGCTTATGATGGACTGATTGTCGGTGTATTTGGGCTATCAGTGGCATTGATATGGATTTTGTTGACTTCGCGATGGCGACAAGGTTTATTGTTGGGAGTAGGAATCGCTTTATTTCTTGGCTTTTTTACCTTGCTTAAAAATATAAACACATCAACTTTCCTAAAACCCTTAATCATCGGTTTTCATGGCGGAATAGAAAATGCCATGCTTTATTTATTGTTATTTGCGTTTCCTTATGTTTTAGCGAAACGCATTGCGAGTACCTGGGCGGGCATTATCGCAGGTATTTTTGGTAGCGCAGGGGTTTATGTCGTTTTTGCCGTGACTATGGGGTACTATTCTTTGACGCTTATTTTACCCTTGACAATCCTAATCTTGATATTGGGATTCAGTGTGACTTGGTGGCAACCCTTATTATTTTATCCTTTTCAAGCCGCCTGGAACCTTCTACTTTTTCGTGCGGAAGAAAAAAGGACAGGTAACTTACTACGCTGGCATTCAGCCTTTTGGGATGAACACCAATATTTACCCCTATTTGGTTTAGAAAGTTATTTAGTCATGGTCGCAGAACGCAATCCGATAGAAGGTAAAGCGGCTATAGAATATATTAGTAGCACCTCACAAAATTGGGCTGCACAAGAAGCACAAATTGAATTAGATGCCAGACGATTGCAAAGCTATACTGATGTTAAAGCCATCAGTTTGGCGCACAAAAGTTTAGCCGCCGGCGAATTAAGCGGTTCTGCCAGTGCTTTACTGCGTAGTTTTAGCCGTATCAGTCGTGATGTTAAGGCCGCATTATCACAAGAAAGTAATTATAATCAAAGACTTGCGATAGATGCATTGGAAGAACGCTTAGATGGTTTATTACGAGAATTAACCCGCTCTTCAGAACACTACGCGCAACGTTTCCGCCCCATTGCGGCAAAATGGCGAGAAACACTAGCTGACTATGTGCAGACACTGACTGAGGTTGTAGAAAGTCGTCAAGAAATCAGTAATCCTTATATCATTGGCATTCCGCTCACAGAGCATCAAGAAATTTTTGTTGGGCGTAGCGATGTCAGTGAACGTATTGAAAGACTACTATTGAACAGCCGTTGTCCACCGCTCTTGCTCTACGGACAACGCCGCACGGGTAAAACGTCCTTACTTAATAACTTAGGTAAATTATTGCCCAGCACAATTATTCCCCTATTTGTCGATTTACAAGGTCCAACTTCTTTAGCCAAAGACTACGTTGGTTTTTTATACAATATGAGTCGCGCCATGCAGGCTTCTGTCAAACGCCATCGTGAACACTCCCCTTTACCACCCTTGACGCGAGAACAATTGACGGCTGATCCTTTTACCTCTTTTGATGAATGGTTAGATGAGATAGAAAATAGTCTTGATGCTAATCAAACGATATTATTGATATTAGATGAATTTAGTGCATTAGAACATATTTTCAACAAAGGGTTATTAGATGAAACTTCGGTACTTGGTATGTTTCGCCATATTATTCAACATCGCCCACGCATTAAAATTCTTCTCTCAGGTTCACATACGATAGATGAGTTTGAACGTTGGGCCAGTTATTTAATTAATGTGCAAACAGTACATCTCAGCTATTTACAACCTCGTGAAGCGTTGCAACTGATAGAGAAACCCGTTAAAGACTTTGCGCTTCGCTATGAAAACGCAGCTTGTCAACGTGCGATGGAAATAACCCGATGTCATCCTGCCTTAATACAATTGCTATGTGCAGAAATCGTCACTTTAAAAAATAAACAAAATATTGAAGAACGCCGCCTTGCCACAGTCAGCGATGTCAACGCGGCAATACCTGGCGCATTGCAACATGGACGATTCTTTTTTGCTGACATTGCTAATAATCAAGTGACTAAAAAAGGCTTGGCTATGCTACGATTTTTAGCGGCGCGAGGAGAAAAGCAGATAATGAGTGAGCAGACTTTGCGAACACAGTTTCCTGATGAATTTGAAGCGACATTAGCAAATTTATTGCAGCGTGAATTAATAGAGCCATTAGGTGACGGGTATTGTTTCCAAGTGGAATTAATTCGACAATGGTTTATCTAACTCAGCCTTGAAATTTATTTCAAGGCTAAAAGTATTCGAGGTTTTAGCCCTGTTGGTAACAGGGCAACCATAAAGGATTGCCTCTACAACATTTCAGCCTAAAGTTTTTCTTCAAAAAACTTTAGGCTGAAATATTCTTATTAACTGATGTGACGCAAAGCGATTCTATTCGAGCTTAGAAATCCGATTTTTGAAAAAATCGCTTAA
>JAOZSV010000371.1 GCA_029939505.1 Thiotrichaceae bacterium
TGTTTAAGAAATCCGATTTTTGAAAAAAAATCGGATTTCTAAGCTCGAATAGAATAGCTTTGCGTAACATCAGTTAATTAAACCATTCAGGTTCCAAAAATGACCGACTTGTCATCCAGAAGCCCTTGTTGTTTCTGGAATAAGGGCTTGATTTAAAAATATTAGCCAGGTAGGAAAGGCATCAATCTTGTCGTGCAACGCCTTATGGTTGACATTTTGTGCATCAATAACAATACAGCCCGCCCCTTTTTAATTGGCGATAAGCGGCTAAATTCTATGAAAAAATGTTTTAAAAAACAATAATTTACATTTATTTACTTTTTTTCATTCATCATTTCGAGGTTTTCGTTTTTTGAAGAAAAACGAAAACCTCGAAAATCATTCCTCATCCAGCATTCCACCGCTCTACCCACCTACGCTGATTAAAAAATATGCAAGTGACTATTGATATACCTGAAGGCTATTTTATTCATCATGATAGAAATCTTATTGCACAAAAAGTTAAACTTTACACTGCTTTGATCATGTTTCAATCAAAGCAATTATCGCGTGGAGCAGCTTGTGAATTTGCTGGTGTAAATCTTTATACCTTTATGGAGGCTTGTCAAAAACACCAAATATCTATAATGAATTATCCTACAGGAGAGATTGAAGCAGATTTAGAAAAAATCAATAGGCGTAAATTCCAATGATAATAGCTGATAGTTCCGCACTGGTTGCGTTATCAAGTTGCCAAAGTTTATGGGTACTAAATAGTGTCCATCCGGAAACGGCTTTAAAAATCCCAAAGCGGAAGCGTTGAACTCCAAACAACGGGCCTCTTGGAGTCCAAAGTTTTAGCTTTGGAAGCGTTTCCGGATGGACACTACCTAATAAATTGCCTCAGTTCACATTACTGGAGACAAAGGAATATGAGTACTTTTGTTATGTAACAACAGAACCTCTGTCACCTTGCCAGCCCATAAAAAAATATGGTGAAAGAGCTACTTGTGAAACTTGGATAGAAGAAGCTAAAGGACAAATGGGATTAGCTCATTTGAAAACGGATGATTTTATGGCCAATTCCGTTTTATTTCAAAGTGCTATCATCGCCTATAACACCTTACGTTGTATGGCTTTGATGAGCGCTAATAAGCAACTCAAACAATGGGAACCTGAAACCATTCGTACTTTTCTGGTAAGCTACTAACCGGTGGTCGCCAACTCACTCTCAAAGTTCCCCTGAATCATCTCTATCCTAAACAAAGTTGGATTGCTTTAGCCTGACCAGATTACTTGGTCAATCTATAATAATGACGACTTTAAATGCGCTTGATTTTAGAGCGAGGGGTATCTATTGTCTTGAAATACCCATTTTATATTATAAATTGAGCCGTTTTCCTTCCTATTTTTTCAAAGGTTCATCAGACAAAAAATATGGCTGATTGTAAAAATTTGAGGTCATATTTTTGAAAATGGTGTCGGGAAGTTGCGGTAAAGTTTTACTTGCCGGATTTAGGTATAATTTGAAGGGGTATTTAAATGGATGCAGTAACGGTTGTCATAAATCTCAATCATGACATTATTGCCACGAGATTCAAATAGTTACAAATTCGCACTTTGTCCTGTACAGATACGCAAAAAAAAACCAGTTTTCTGAAAAAACTGGGTTTCTCGTCATAGAGCTAACAAATTATAAACACTGATTCGTGTACGACACATCACGATCAATCGCAAATTCGACCCGCCGATTCATTTGGTCAATCTCATCTTGAGTGTAGATACTGGGATCATAGAGTTCTAAAGGCTGCCGTTTTCCTTTGCCCATCGTAATAATATCAGTCTCAATGCAGCCCTGTTCAACCAGGTAGTCTTTCAACACCAAAGCACGTCCCCTTGACAAAATACAATTGGTGGCATCACTCCCGATACGGTCACTATAACCAATTAACGTAATACGAGTCGGGTTTTGATTCTGAAAAAAGCTGAGCAACTTGTTAGCGGAATCCTTACCTGCTTCAGTTAGTGCCGTTTTTCCAAAGACAAATTGCACGGGTATCGGACGTTCCCTGATCTCAACACCACGAATATTGTCACGCATCGCACCACTGGATTCTCCACTTCTGCCATTAATTGCGATTAATTCACCAGCCAACATTCGAGGTTTAAGTTTTTCTTTAAAAAACTTAAACCTCGAATTGAGTTTCCGTCGCCAAACTATGCACCTTTTTAATTTCGGCGAACGAGGGTTTTGTTGGCGTTGCAGTTGGATTGTCCATCAAATCCAAAGCGTGATTATAAAACTCAGCGGCTGTTTTCCACTGTTTGCCCTTAGCAGCAATATCGCCCCGTAATGCTTGAGTTGACCATAAATTGACTGGCGTGTATTGATATTCTAGCCATTTTTTGGCTTGTTTCACCTCTCCCCGTTTCACCAAAACACTGGCTCTTTGGGTAGCGATTTCAGACAGTTCACGTTCAAGCGTGTTCAAATAAGTCTGTGAACAATCGGACTTTCTTTTGAGCGTATTCAATAACTGACTGAGTTTAATCAAGTTTTTAGACTGTTTTGCCCAATTAATCTGCGTGGCAGAGTTATCACAAGCCATCGAAAATGAGGCAGTCGATTGGGTAGTCATCCTGACGAGGGATTTTGATTCATCAGGCTGAACGGCGTTTCTCCCAGACGGTTTTACTGAAGTATTGCAGCCGCTAACAAAAAACGCCGCGACAAAACAAGTGATGATTGGTTTCATATTAAGTTCCTATTTAAAGATTGTCATTTGAGGCTTTTGCAAAACTCATGGATGAAAACGAGGGCGAACACGCAGGTTCGCCCCTACAGTCAGTGAGGTTTTATAGGGGCAGACCTGCGTGTCTGCCCTCATCATAATTTGCAAGTATGGTAGGTCGGGTTATCAAGCGTCGTGTGATAACGTCACCCGACATTTACCTAATAAATAGCCCTGTGTCGGGTTACTTTGCTGCGCCATCTAACCCGACCTACTTAGGAATGAGACTTTAATAACTTCCAAAACCTTTAAGCCAAACCTGACAGGTTTAATTTCGGATGTTATTTAATTTTCATTCCTTAGCTTTAGAAACCAGTTCTTATGATTATACCGTTGATTACCTCATCAAAGGAAAATAATGAGGGTTTATCCATTTATTTTGTGTGGTCTTTTTTCA
>JAOZSV010000031.1:0-15650 GCA_029939505.1 Thiotrichaceae bacterium
ATCAAACACTTCCTTCCAAATCTAAAGGTTTGGACTCCAAGGAAGATTTATTGGAGTCCAAACCTTCAGATTTGGATGATTTCACTTAAATATCAAACACTTCCAAATCTAAAGGTTTGGACTCCAAGGAAGATTTATTGGAGTCCAAACCTTCAGATTTGGATGATTTCACTTAAATATCAAACACTTCCAAATCTAAAGGTTTGGACTCCAAGGCTTCACTTAATGGCAGTGACACGCCTATATGTTTACATGCCTACACGCCTAATCATCAATCAATAAATTTTCAAACGGTTCATCGAAAAGAATAAGACATTCTTTGGCACGAAGATGATATTTATCTTTTTCATTCGCCAGTGCCAACCAAAAACCAGTATCAGCCATTATCATGTTTTTTCTCCATCAGCTTTCGCCATTCTGATTTGTCGTTTTCCGATAATGTGGATCCTGCTTCACCACAGCCGACAAATCCTGAATGGAGTAGGCGTTTAGTCGCACTCTGTTGAAAACGAGATTGTGTGTGTTCATAGTAAAAATCAATTGCTTGTTGAATGACATCTGGAACAGTTGCATGGGTGAATTGGGTAAGAAAGGCTAATTTTTGCGAGTAACTTTCGTCTAACTGAGTATTGATATTCATAAGTGTATCTCCAAAGTGAAAAATATTTACGCGAAACCTATTTCATAGTATATTCGATGATTAAGTTTTTTTAACCCATAATAATAACTACAAGGATTATTTATAATAAAGGATAATCACTCTGTATTTATTAACTTTCGAGGCTAAAGTTTTTTTTCAAAAAACTTTAGCCTCGAATTGATTTTTAATCGTTTTTTATCTATCCTTTCTTATAAATAATCCTTGTAGTTATAGTTATCGTTTAAAAAACTTGATAGTCGAGTTAAAGGCAACGAAATATGCAAAACAATAAACAACGCCAAGTCAAACTCTTCATTTCCTCCACTTTTCGGGGGCTATATGATGAGCGCGATGTCTTGGCTAAACAGGTTTTTCCGGAAATCCACCGCCGTTGTCAGCAGCGAAAAGTGGATTTTGTGGAAATTGATTTACGCTGGGGTATTCCCAAAGAACAGGTGAAAAGCGGCGTGGCTGTACCTGTTTGTTTAGGGCGAATTGATGATGGACGCCCTTATTTTTTGGGGCTATTGGGGGAGCGTTATGGCTCGGCGATGAAACCTGAACAAATCCCTGATATTTGTGAAAAATATCCTCACTATGATTGGGTGAAAAAATATGCTGATCGGAGTATCACCAAATTGGAAATTTTACATGCCCTATTTCCAGTCGAGCAAAGGGCATCCGAAGCAGATCGGCAAGCAACAATTGAACGGGCGTTGTTTTATTTTCGGGATCCGCAGTATGCCCAAACTCAGTCAAAGCCGGATTATTATAAAGAAGATAATCCCGAAAATTTCCAAAAGCAAAATGCGTTAAAAACAACGTATTCGCGCCCAGGGCTGCCAGATTACGGAATATCAAAAACCAGATGATCTCAAGGCGTTAGTGTTGGAGCAATTATGGGCTTTGATTGATCAAGCCTATCCAGAAGGCAGCCAACCGACTGAATTTGAAAGAGAAAATATCGAACATGACGCTTTTGCCCATAGTCGGGAATTGGTTTATATTCGCCGTCAAACGGATTTTGATTGTCTCACTGCCCACGCGCGGGATAACTCGACGCAGCCCTTAGTGATTTTAGGGGAATCGGGGAGTGGTAAATCGGCTTTGTTGGCGAATTGGGTGAGGGATTATCAAGAAAAACACGATGATTTGGTCTTTTGGCATTTTTGTGGCAGTAGCCCCGCCAGTACTGATCCGATTGCCATGTTGCGTCGTTTAATGATGACTTTGAAGAAGCCTTTTCAGATTGAAGACGACATCCCGACGACGGCGGAGGCGGTGATTGAGCAATTGCCATTGTGGTTGGCGAAAGTCCAACAGTGATTATCATTTTCGATGGACTGAATCAACTGGAAATCAATCAAGAGACAGCGCATTGGTTGCCCGCTTTTATTCCAGCGAATATCCGTTTGTTTTTATCAACTCTCCAAGACGGGTCAGGTTTTGAAAACCTGACAGATATTAGGAACCGTTTTACCGTTGCGCCCCTGTCTGAATCTGAGCAAAGGCAACTCATTAAGCGATATTTGGACAGATTTGGTCGTCAATTAGAAGACGACTATATTAATCAATTGGTCTCCGCCCCTCAAACCGCTAATCCATTGTATTTACAAGTTATTCTGGAAGAATTGCGCTTATTTGGAAATTTTAGCAAATTAGCGGAGCGTCTGAAGTATTATCTTGAGGCAAAAACGATTCCCGATTTGTATCAAAAAGTCTTAGCGCGTTTGGAAGAAGACTATCAACTGCCAGAGTCTCCTCATTTAGTGAGCCATGCGTTAAGCCTGTTATGGGCAACTCGGCGCGGGCTGAGTGAATCGGAGTTGTTGAGTTTATTAGAAGTATCACAAGCCGACTACTCTTCCTTATACTTAGCACTCAGAACAGCCATTGTCAACCGTGCTGGCTTATTAAACTTTTTCCACGACTATTTACGCCAAGCCGTTGAACAACGCTATTTAACCGACGCTGAGGAAAAAAGGGCAGTGCATCGTCAACTCGCCGATTTTTTTGAAACATTACCACTTGATACTCGTAAAGCCGATGAATTACCATATCAATTGGAACAGGCGGGGGAAACAGGGCGATTGCAGGATTGTATTAGTGAAATACCCATGTTGTCGCAGTTCATTAAGGATAAAAGGTTATATGAGTTATTCGACTATTGGCGTAGGCTTGAGAAAGAGCATGAAATGCTAACGGCTTATCCACAAGCTTTGGTAGAATATGAAAAAACGGTATCAAATGAGGGCTTCGCTTATGCTGTGAATAAAGTCACCTTTTTCTATCTTACAATCGGTGTTTACACAGAAGAAATCATATCGTTAGCACGCAGCGCCTTAGCCATCAGAGAAAAGGTGTTAGGCGCAGAGCATCCCTCTACGGCGACTTCTCTGAATAATTTGGCAGGATTGCTCTCCAAGAAAGGGGATTATGACTCCGCCGAACCGCTTTACCGCCGCGCCTTAGCCATTGCAGAAAAAGTCTTGGGGCATGAACACCCGGATACTGTTCTATTCCGCAAAAATTTAGCACAATTCTTAAAGCTAAAGCAAGCACAGGTAGGAGCAAAGCGGAACCCCACCATTCATCGTAACAAACGGAGAAAAACCACCGTTCCTCGTAAAAATCGACGGAAAAGTAATAAAAAGTGAGCGTATCGAAAAAGTTTGAATCAGAATTGACAGAATTTTAGAATTGACAGAATTAAACAATATTATTTGTAACTATTCAGGTATTAAGTACAACGGATTAGGGAATAAAACGGATTGATTCAAGGTGAAAGTTTCGGAGACACTTGATTACTCTAAATCCTTCTCTGATTTAATCCGTTTATTTCTCAAATCCGTTGTACTTATGTACTTAATAATAAGGCACTACCTGAGTCGTTACAAAAATTTGTGAAAAAAACGCATGAAATTTCAAGTAACCATTGCCCGTGATGAAGACGGTGTTTGGATAATAGAATGTCCAGCGATTCCGGGTTGTATCACTCAAGGCAACAGTAAAACCGAAGCGATAAAAAATATTCAGGAAGCCATTACACTCTGTTTAGAAGTGAGAACGGAACGCGGAACAAGGATTGCCCTTTCGTAATCGTTTAATCCGTGTTATTTCAGCACGCAACATGACTAGAAATGAAAAGAGGAGATATAGTCTTTTATGAAAACTTTACCCACTTTTGAAACTGAAGAGCAAGAACGTGATTTTTGGTCTTCACACGACTCAACAGAATACGTGGATTGGGAAAGAGCTAAACCGGTTTCTATGCCCTATTTAAAACCATCTGTTCAAACCCTCTCAGTTCAATTGCCAGAATCAATACTTGATGGGTTGAAAATGTTAGCGAATAAATGGAATGTCTCTTATCAAGAGTTATTGAAAATTTTTTTGGCAGAACGCATCGAAAAAGAACTGGGTTGACTTAGCGTATGGTAGATAAACCCACCCGTTCAATCTTTAACCGTTCCATGTCTTCAAGACTAACAGTCTTTTTAGGCTGATATAAACCAAACGCATCTTCGATACGATAGCTTTTGTTTAGTTTTAGTTGTAAATGATGTTGATAATAAAATCATTCGGTGCAGGGAGCATTTTTAATCTTTCACCAAGCACATTTGGTAATTCAATAGTCATTTGCATATTGGTTCCTTTTTGATAATTTGAATCAAGTGAGCGTATCGAAAAAATTTGAATCAGTCATGTAAGGTGGGCAAAGTCCTTTGAGTGCAACGGCTTCCTCATTAAAAAAATTTGGAGTCCAAACCTTTAGATTTGGAAGTATTCGAGGTTTGAGTTTTTTTTGAAAAAAAACTCAAACCTCGAATTGATTCTAAACAACATAATCCAAATCTGAAGGTTTGGACTCCAATAAATATTCCTTTCGAGGTTTGAGTTTTTTTTCAAAAAACTCAATTCGAGGTTCAAGTTTTTTCGGTCAAAAAACTTGAACCTCGAATCGAATGGACTCCATCATATCCGATAATTTATGTTAGGAATTTCATTCCTGCTTATATTTTTCCGATATATTTACAGCTAAAGTAGAAACCATAGCAAGTCGGTTATCATTAGTCCAGAATGCCTTGCAATCATGATATTTTGCAGTGGCAAGATGTAGCGCGTCTGGCGTTTTTAGGTTGTATTGTACACGCAACGATAACGCTAAATCATATACTGCTTCAGGCATCTCCAAGATATACTGTTCAGCCAAAAAACGCTCATAACGTTAAAGGAATATCGGTTTCCCGCCTCGGTTTGACCAAAACTTCCAGACGCACTAAGGGAGAAACGCTTAGGATGATATCACCTGTTTCAACCAGTGCTTTTTTAATCACAGGTGCAAAAATCGGATGGCGTTCTACCAAATAAATAACAATGCAACTATCCAGATAAATATTCTCCATCAATCAGTCTCCCCACGCAGTGCGATTGGCTTGGATAACGACTTCCATTGAAACAGGATTACCTGCTGGTGCGTTTTTGAATGATGGCGAATTTAATAAGGCTAACACATTTGAACCATTTCCGATGTCAATAACGGGTTGTTCGGTAAGAGGTTCAAGCAAAGTGATTACAGCCCGCACAGGGCGTACCGGGTGAATAGATTCCTTTAGTCGTACAAAACCGTTTCTTTCAATAACAGCTTCAATAGCTTGTAACATTTTTATGTTCCAATCAGTTAAGGAACGTGCATGAAATCAGTTCCAGATGAATCAGACCTGACAGGTTTCTAAAACCTGTCAGGTCTAATCGATATTATTTGTTGTCTCGTTCCCACGCTCCAGTATTGATTTTTCTCTGCCGACTCTACATTTTAAGCCTAAAAGCGGCTTCATCATACGATTGTGGAAGTGGGGGATAATGTTTAGACAAGACTTCTTTCCATTTTTCTTGAAACTTTTTACGGTTTTCCACTTGATAAACTTTATAGCCGCTTTTAATATCTCTACCAGCGGTAATCCCTTCATGGTGTATCACTTGAGATTCGTGGCAATAAAAGACTTTATAACCGGCTTGACGCGCTGCAAAGCATAAATCCGTGTCTTCATAATAGGCGGGGGCATAGCGTAAGTCAAAGCCACCGAGTTGTTCCCATAAGTTTTTTCTCACCATCAGACAGGCACCGGAGCAGTAATCGACTTCTCTACTTTGATTAAATTGGGGAAGTAATGGATTTTGTGATCGTCCATAATTATAACCGCTGCCATCATTAAAGATAATACCACCTGCTTCTTGCAACTGCCCATTAGGATAAATCAATTTCGCCCCGGTGATGCCCACCTTTGGTTCGATCTCCATGACTTTTAGCATATTGGATAACCAGCCCGGAGTCACTTGGGTATCATTATTTAAAAAGAGCAAAAATTCGCCCTTAGCAACTTCTACCCCTTGCAAACAGGCTTGTACAAAGCCTTGATTTTCTGAATTATTAATAACGGTGAATGCGCCCTGAAGTTGTGTTAATAAAGTAGCCGTTTCGTCAGTGGAAGCATTATTAACGATAATCACTTCTTTGCTGATTTCTTGATCGCAATTCTGGATGGCTAATAAACAGTTATAAGAATATAGGGCTTTATTAAAAACGGGTATGATAATACTGACTCTGGGTTTAGGCGCGTCTGGATATTGAATCGGATTGGTATTGAGGGTTTTAATAAATTGGGGCAATCTTAAAAAATCGGGCGTGGGTAAGGCGGAATAATCTGGCAGAGGAGAGGGGAGAAGATGAAATTCTTTTAATAGTTCGCCTAATTTATCGTACACGGCTGCGCCGCCATAATGTCGTTCGATATAATCTTTGCCCTGATGAGCGATTTTTTCCCATAAATCCGAATCGCTGTATAAACGACAAACGGCTTCTGCAAAGCTATCGGGATCGTCAGCAATCAAAGCCATTTCGCCATCAACCAATCCCATGCCCTCGGCACCGATAGTCGTCGTCACAATAGGCAAGCCTAAAGACAACGCTTGCCCCAATTTTCCTTTCATGCCAGCGCCGTAACGCAGTGGCGATATAAATACCCGACGTTGTGCAAATTCAGGCTCAACTTGATCCACCCAGCCGATGATTTTAATGTGTTCATTTGCCAACGCTCTGATTTTATTTGTTAGATGGCTGCCAATGAGATAAAGTTTGACATCAGGTAGGCGGGCATGAATTTTAGGTAATATGCGTTCAACAAAATAAAATACCGCGTCTTGATTAGGTTTATGGCGATAATGACCTATAAAAACTAAGTCTTTTCGTTCATCAAAAGCTAAATCTCCATCAAAAGCTAAACCTCCGAGGTTTTGGAAACCTCGGAGGTTTATAGTTGATGAATGTGGCTGATGAATATTGGGTATCACTGAAAACGTTAGCTGTGGCAATTCTTTTTGCAAATGCTCTCCATCTTCAGCCGTGACAGTAATTACTCTATCTGCTAACAGACAATTAGATAATTCTTTGCGTTTCGTTTGAAGTGCCTGATCCGCCATTGCGGGATTATCTTCTATTTCAGCTTGACGCAATTCGCGGATATAGTGAATATCTACTGTGTCATAAAAAATCTTTGCATCAGGATTCATCAGGCGGAGAATGGGAATATAACGATGCGCCGTCTGCACTCGACACACCCAAGCCCAACTAAATTGTCGAGTCGCTAAAAGATTTTTCCATTGCCCTCTAAACACTTCAATACCCAAGGCTTCAAGCACATAGCGATATTTGAGATGATAACGTCTTTCGTATGAAAAAAAGGTTAATTTGTAACCCATTGTCACCAGCATTTTCATCAGGCTAAGTAGGCGCAACGATCCTGAATCTTGATCATAGGTGGGCAGGGTGGCATCAATGATTAGGGCAGTGGGTTTATTAGGTTTCATGCTGTAAATGTCTCCATGCTTCATCCTCTTCAGTTTTATTCCAGTCTTTTCCTAAAGCCTCTTCACTTAGGAGAGTATTTTCTATACTGGTTATGGGTGGTTTCAATGGCGCAATACGATTAAGGCGTTTATATAAAGAAGATTGAATCCACTGATCGCGCATTAAGGCAAAACGGTATAAATCAACGCGCTGCTCATTATTCACTAATATTTCTTCCTTAAAATAGCCCTCTTGTGTAAATCCATGACGCTGCATGATTTTAAGGGCGTGATGATTATTCGCAGTGGTATAAAAAACCAGTTTATGCAAATTCATGCCTGAGAAACTTAAAGAGATGCCAGCGTTGATCGCTTCCCCAAGTGCGTGTGTGCCATGCCCATATACAAAACCTGCCGAAAATTCCGCTTTTTTATTAAATCGATCAATTCCTGCTAAACCAATTATGCCAATAGGCACTTGCGTTTTTTGATGAATAACCAATGCTTCGATTTCACAACGCGGTTTTATTTGTGCCTGAAGACTGAGATGGGCTAATAAATGTGCTGGTGTTGGGCATAGGAGTTTAAGGTAGGGTTTATAAGGTAAGAAAATCGGATTTTGTAACCAACGATAATATAAAGCGGTGTCGGCTGGGGTGATAGGGCGGAGGGTAATATGTTTGCCCGTAAATAAGGGAGGGGGAGTTGTTGAGTTCACGAATATTGATGTTTGGATTAATGGAATAAATAATCTCGTACAACAAATTAAGAATGAAAATAATTAAATGCTGTATAATCAATGAGTTAGAAATAAATCATTCTCTACCACTTTTCATGAGAAAGTCCATCCATAACTGTTATTTCCCAATTCGTATCAAATTCTTGAGCAGCATCACGATAAGCTTGCTCTAGTTCAAGAACTTGTTGTTTTTTATCAAACGCATTCCCTGCCACCTGTTGTCGTTCTTCTTGAGCAAGCAAGAGTTGAAGCGCATCCTGTATGACTACCGATGGCGATTTGTTCTGATGCGTTGAAATATAATTATTAATAAATTTAACGAAAAAAGCGGGTAAAGAAATAGAAAGTGTTTCAATATTTTCACTATACATTTTTATTATTTCCTTACAATGATTACATAGCCATGTAAGGTGGGCAACAAACAAAGTTGCCCACCTTTTTCCTATCTATAGACGTTCAGAAAAATAGTTGTAATCAAACCTCAGAGGTTTTCAAAACCTCTGAGGTTTTTAAATGAATTTATTTATCTGAATATAAAAAAAATAATAGAGAGGGGATCAATGACATTATCTTAGTACGTGCCAGGATCAACATCGCAAGCTTCACCTGTATCGCTGTACATAGCACCACTTTCACAACCAGTCGTCGGTTCAACAACTTCAGTGCCACAATACATATCACCCTCGTCACAACCAGGAGGTGGTCCTACTACTGGAGTCCCTGATGGTGTTTCAGAGCAAACTTCACCTGTATCGCTGTACATAGCACCACTTTCACAACCCGTTCCTGATTGAACGATACACTCGCCATACATATCAGTCTCACAAGATGGCGGCTCTACTACTACTGGTACGGGAGCGGGTGGGCAAGTCTCACCATTGGCATCACGCTCAATTTCATCCATCTCGGAAAAGATGACTTCTTCTCCTCTAATGATGACGGCTTGCAAATTAAATCCAGTTGGATTAGGGGTTTTAGTTAAATCGACGGGAATTGAGATTGAGCAAGCTCCCCCTTCTGCTTTAGCACCACCGACAACATAGTCAGAAAGCGCATCCTTTATGAGATCATCCAAATCAATAGGTGGTTGTGTCATGAGACTTTTCAAAAACACAACATTTGTTGCACCAAGCTTAAATTCAGGTTCCCAATCAAATCCATCTTTATCATCCGCAGAGATGAGGAATACAACATCATTCGGCTTCAAACCAGTGACAACGACATTCATCACGTCAGGACCTGTACCAGCGTCACCTGGACACCCAGTAATTTTAGCGGAGACTCCTCCCTCGCACACATTCATCACTTCAATGCCATCTTTAGGCAGTTCTGCTATACATACTTTGCCCTCTGCCATCACATTCAGCATTTCATCAGCCAAGACGCTAGGGGCATAAAAAGGGAGTGTAGCTGCTTTACCTGTCAGCAGGAACGACGCAAATTTCTGTTTCATATTACAAATACTCCTAAAATAGAATGAAAATAAGTCTCAAAATGGTGATGCTCTTGCAAAACTGTTTTTAGCCTTAGAAATCCGATTTTTGAAAAAAATCGGATTTCTTAAACCTCGTGTGTTCAGAGTTTTGTAAGAACCTCTTGTTAAAAACAAAACATCCACAACAATAATCTATTTTTAATATTATTAAATAGTCAATCCATGATTAAATTATCCTGTTTTCAATAGATTATTAAATCTTATTTCAAGTTTACTACAAATAAAAAAATATTTCTACAAAGTTTCGCCTAATTCACGAAATAATTGACTCAATATTTCTACAAGATATTGTTGATCAAAACCATCAATCTTCTCAACCTCTTTTATCACCGCGACATCAAGTTTTGGTAATGCTTGGGCAATTGGCGCTGTAAATGCCTCTTTAACAGTATCTATTAACATAGACTCGCTAATCGTCTGAGAAGATTCTTCATCTACACTACCGAGATAAACCAATTGTACCTCGGCATCCAAACCCAAATTTTCCAGCGATAGATTAAGTAAAGGCGGGTAACGGGTACTTTGCAATAGGGCATCAGCAAAACGTGTGGCACATCTAAAAATTTCTAAAGCCAATTTCTCAAGCTGTTTTTCATGCAATGCTTTTGCCAAATATTCTGCTAAAGTCGTTTCAAGATGAACAATTTGCCACAAACGCCAAGTATTTTTAAGACTAGGTGCAATTGCCACGCATCGTTGCTCTGATAAAATCGGACTACATTGTAAATGTTTCTGCATATTAGCACGTAAGACATTTTGTGCCTCATCTGCACTTGTATATAACCAATGTGATTTTGAAAAACAACGCCAATTGTTTTTTGCATTAATAATCCATGTGCCATCAGCTTGTAAACGCGGTTTTAAAGCGTACTTAAAAACGTTATTTAAAATATGACGCCCTGCGATGGGTGGGCAAATCCATTGTACTGGGGTATCTTCATCAGGAAAATGAGGCAATTTTTTAATCATGTTATTTGATAATGGGGTATTTTTAATCATGCGAATTAAGAGTTGAATTTTTTTTTAAAATGGAGTTCGAGGTTTGAGTTTTTTTCAAAAAAACTCAATTCGAGGTTCAAGTTTTTTCGGTAAAAAAAACTTGAACCTCGAATCGAAATCTTCCTAAGTTTAATGTTTTTTTGATAAAAGTCAATTTTTCTGTCAGTTTTTGCAATATCTGTATTCACCGGTAAAACTTCACATGGAATTCAACGCTTTAGCTTTGATCGCCAGTCATTTTGTCATAGCCAAAGCTGAAGCGTTGGACTCCAAAAAGTATTAAAATGCTTCAGTATTTTTTCTCATTTCTCGTATTCTCGTTCCCAAACAGAGTTTGGGAATGCCTTCCACAACGCTCCGCGTTGTACATTAAAAAAAACTTGATAAATTAAGAATCCGTACTATAATCATGGTACTTTTACCAAGTTTAAACCAGATTAAACGAATTTTAAGATTTCACAGGAATCTTAATCCTGTCAATCCTTTAATCTGTTTAATCTTGAGTGGATTCTCCTAATCTATTAAAGTGACTATTCAAAAAATGACTGACGAAAAACTGATAAAGTTAATTGCTGGTTTAGCAATCGCTCAACAAAAAAATGAAGTCATGTAGGGTGGGCAATTCTGGTGCAACGGCCACACGATATTGATGATTAATGCACAGAAAGTTTGCCCACCCTACATGGCTTTTCCCTTTCATTTTTTTTCATGTACAAAGGAATTTTATTATGCGGATTCCTTGGCGACGATTTGGCATACTCTTATTTCTACTCTTTTTTGAACCATCAGAGGCCGCTTTGCCAATCGCACAAGAATATCAAATTAAAGCGGTGTTTTTATATAAATTTACGGATTTCATCGAATGGCCAGAATCGGCATTTGCCAATCGCTATGCGCCGTTCAATATCTGTATTTTGGGTGACGATCCCTTTGGTAAAGGAATTGATGTGGCACTAGAAAATGAAAAAGTAAATGGACATCACGTAAAAATACAACGCCTCAATCACATAAAAAAAGTTGAACTTTGTCAAATCTTGTTTATCAGCGTTTCTGAAAAATATCTTATGAACGATATTTTGACTTTTATTCAACGATATCCTATCCTTACTATTAGTGATAGTGAGCATTTTGTAATACAAGGCGGAATGATTCAATTTTTTAAGCAGGGTAATAAAATACGCTTTTATATTGCCCCAGAGACTGCAATGGAAGCCGGTTTAAAAATCAGTGCCAATTTGCTACTTATTGCTAAAATTGTTCATCGAACTCCAAAATAAAAACCTAATAATTATGTTTAAACTAAAAAACATAAGGGTTGGATGCTTAACATTGTTTTTGGCCATTATAATGCCAATCTATGCCACTGAAAAAGATAATGAACAGCGTGCCCTTATTAATCAATTAAAGAAATTATCTTTGGAAGAATTAATTGAAGTCGAAATTTTTAATCCCAAAGGGGGATTAGCAGCACGGAAAGTACAAAAACTCACTCAGACGGCAGCAGCGTTATTTGTCATTACCCAAGAAGATATCCGTCGTGCCGGTATTACTCGCCTACCGGAAGCCTTGCGAATGGTACCAGGCGTACAAGTCGCCAGAGTAAGTGCCAATAAATGGGCAATCAGTACGCGGGGATTCAATGGATTATACGCCAGTAAATTATTAGTGATGATAGATGGGCGCACTGTTTATACGCCATTGCGTTCAGAAGTCTTTTGGGATGTCCAAGATACATTAATAGAAGATGTTGAACGTATTGAAGTGATTCGCGGACCCGGTAGTTCACTATGGGGAGCTAATGCAGTAAATGGTGTTATTAACATTGTCACCAAATCAGCCAAAGAAACTCAGGGCAGTCTGATAACCACTTATGTTGGGCAGGGTGAAGAACGCGCCATTGTCGGAATACGACAGGGTGGACAATTAGGCAATGATGTTCATTATCGGGTTTATGGGAAGTTTTTTGAGCATGATCATTTTGTCAATGAACAGGGCGAGGCGCAACAAGATAATTGGCAAATGAAACGGGGTGGTTTTCGGATGGATTGGGGAGCCAGTGAACAGGATAATCTCACTGTACAAGGCGATATCTATCATGGCTTTGTTAAGCAGAATATATCAGTCTTTCAGGTTCAGCAAAATGACTCTGTTAATCTTAATGGTTTGAACCTATTAGCCCGGTGGCAACATGATTTTAGCAATGGCGATATTAGATTGCAAACCTATTATGATCACACTCGACGGGATAGATTGATATTAGATGAAATACGGGATACCTATGATCTTGATTTTCAACATCGCTGGCAACCGAATGAAAAACAAGAATTTATTTGGGGATTAGGTTTTCGCTATTCCCAAGATGAAATGGATAATACATTCATTTTGAGTTATATTCCTAAAAAACGTCAAGATAAATTATTCAGTGCCTTTGTCAGAAGTGAATTTCAAATTGCGGGGGAAAGTGAACCGTTTGGTTATAAAAGCACTGGGGATTTACGGCTAATTATCGGCTCAAAGTTTGAACATAATGACTATTCCGGCTTTGAAATCCAACCCACGATCCGCCTACTGTGGAAACAGAGTGACAAGCAGATTTTATGGGCAGCCATCTCAAGAGCCGTGCGTACTCCCTCGCGTAGTGATTCAGATATAGAGTACAATACGCTGTCTGATGCTGGTGCCATACGAATAACCGGTAATCACGATTTTCAATCAGAAGAATTATTGGCTTATGAATTGGGTTATCGTTTTAATCCAAATTGTCGCTTTTTATTAGATATTTCGTTATTTTATAACGAATATGATAAATTACGCACTGGTGAACCGATTGACTTCATCAGTACACCGCCTACGATCATATTCGAGCCAGACAATCAAATGTCTGGAGAAGTTTACGGGCTAGAATTGTCAGCCTCTTGGAAAATTTTCAATATTTGGAAAATAATCAGTACTTACAGTTACTTAGACACACAATTGCATCTTAATCCGACGAGTCGATATTTTGTAAAAGAAATGGAAGAAGACGATACGCCTCATCATCAAGCCAGTTTACGTTCACTATTGACTCTGCCACATCATCTTGAATTGGACACAGCATTGTACTATGTTGACAATGTACCTAACCAAAATTCGCCACATTATACCCGTTTTGATATTCGTTTAGGTTGGCACGCTTGGAAGAATATGGAACTGAGTTTAGGAGCGCGTAATCTCTTTAAGAAACAACACCGCGAATTTGGGAATGGAAACAGTATAAGTACGATTATGGCAAACGAGGTGAGACAAGCGGTTTATATGCAATTGAAATATCGTTTTTGATTCTGGAAGTTCCACCGATTTCATCGGTGGAATTGAATGAGTACAACAGATTTTGGAATTAAACGGATTGATTCATTTGAACTGGCCGATTTAAAAAATAACAACGGTTATCAGCAAAAAATGTTAAGTCAAAATCGTATAAAAATCTTTGCAAAAATCGGATTTCTTAAATCATAAGTTAGCCACCTCATTCAAGCCATTGACAAAGGCAGATAAACTGGCGCGTGGCATCATCACCAACTGCTTGGCATTGTGTTTACAATAGCGTTTGACTTTATTCATCGCATCGTGGCTGATACAATCCAATGGACATAATACCGCATCTGCCTGACAAAGATTTGATTCCAATTTACAATGACTTTCTTCGCGCCCACCATCGTGATAAATAAAATTACCGTTATATTGTTCAACTAAATGATTGAAATGGCGGGACATGTTTTTTCTACCACCGACAAAGAGAATAGAACGACCACATAAATTAGGGCAGTTTTTACATTCTGAACATTCCGAACATTTCGTGTTTAATAGATGAGATAAACTGGTTTCTAAACTATCACGTTCTTGGCAAGTTTGCTCTAATACCTCTTCTAAATTCAAATGACGAACTTCGGAAAATTGGGCATAAGATTTCCACTGTTTCCCCCATTTTTCAAGGCATTTAGCCTGTTTTTGTTCAATCGTCAATTGAGTGGCAAACTCCCTATTTTTTTTCTGGAGTTTTTCTACAAAATGTTCTGTTTCATAATCTTCTAATTGCGCTTGAACACGCTGTAACTGATTTTTTGTGAGCTCCGCCGTTCTTAAACGGTTATTTAATATACAAATCATCTCATCTTTTTCTTTTAAATGCTTTTGGGTATTGATACGCAGATCGAAAATCTGCCTTTTTAATTCTTTATTTTGCTGCTGTAATTGGCTAAGTTCCAACATATCCACACGAATAGAAGCACCTGATAAGTGTGAGAGCATGTGTATTTCACCATAGATTTCATCCAGCAACTCTTCAGAAATAATAGGATGTGTCACCATAGCCCAATAGGCACCAGCCACTTCGCCACTTTTAAGGGCATCTTGCCAGTTCGTTTTTAAAACTTCACCATTGCGTATTTTAGCAAATTGCCGAATGACAGGTTGGTACTTTTTATCAAGATATTTTTGAAGCCGCCGATTTTCATAAGATGATTCACTCGCAATCATCACAAAAATGTGGTGCAAATCATGATCACTTGAAATTGAGTTGATGGAAAGTTTTAACTGGCGAGCCATTTTTCGCAATTCATCTAAAGTCAGACAAGTACCAACGACACTACAATGAAAATGTCCAGCCAATTGGTATAATTTGGTACGCTGTTGTTGCCGATTTATTAATAAATTCATATTAATCAAGATGATAGTGATTTTAAAGGAATCCGATTTTTTGAAAAAAATCGGATTTTTGGCATAATCTAATTCTTTCTATTCTTATTGGATGAACATCTGGGACAATTTTCACATTGACCAGAACAAGCGTGTTTATGATTGGACTCATGTTGTTCATTAGCCAATTTGATGGGTTTGATAGAAATCGTTTTTCGAGTACAATTAGAGCTCATAAAAATATCCTCTTGGTAGCC
>JAOZSV010000031.1:15750-20094 GCA_029939505.1 Thiotrichaceae bacterium
AAACCTCAGAGGTTTTCAAAACCTCTGAGGTTTATTATTGACATAATTACTAAATGAAATTGGTAGCCAAACCTCAGAGGTTTTCAAAACCTCTGAGGTTTATTATTGACATAATTACTAAATTAAAGCGATTTTTTGAAAAAAATCGGATTTCTAATCGACCATTTCCATTCAAGCATTAGCTAAAAGTAATGGTTGAAATAGATCGTGTCACTACACTCAACTCAGTTGGCGGCGTTTTTTAACCAATCTTCGTTGCTTCTTTGCCATTTGCTTGATCTCTTTGTCCATAAGGAACAACCGCTTATTGCTACTACCCTCAGTAATCAGTTCAATCTTCTGGATAATGGAATGGAACAGATGTTCTTCTTCATGCTGTTCGGCAACATACCATTGCAGAAAGTGATGCGTGGAATAATCCGATTCTTCCAGGGTTAAACGGACCAAGTTATTTATCTCCTTGGTAATGTGGCACTCATGTTCATAAGTCTGCTGAAACACATCGACAACAGACTTATATTCAGTGGGTGGTGCTTTGATTTCACCAAGTACCGCCATATTGCCTGTTTCGTTGATGTATCTAAACAGGTGGTGCATGTGCTGCATTTCTTCATCAGCATGTTGCCGCAAAAATTGGGCACTGCCCTGCAGACTGTTGAGTTCGCACCAAGAACTCATTTGCAAATATAAATTTGCGGAATAATATTCCAGGTTCACCTGGTGATTCAAACGTTTAACTAATTTTTCACTTAACATAATTTTCCTTCATCAGTTAGTTTCGAGTTTTCTCTCCAAATTCATTTAATCGCAAATGAGAATCATTATCAATTAAAATTGAAGGTGAGGCTATTGTATTAAAAATGAGAATCATTTGCAAATAAATTTTTTAGACGCGAAAAAAGGAGCAGTTGATGTTGAAAGGTAAATTATATAACTAATTGAAATATAATATTTTTTTAAAAATATTGATTAATTTCCAAATTTAAGGCTTGTATTTTACAAAAAAAAAGAGTATAATGAGCAGAGGTTTTAGTCATTAGGTAAACTTAAACTCTGTAATTCGTAACTACTCAGTCTAAGGTGTTGATCACGCAAAGGCGCAAAGGGACTTAATTTGATGACCCTCTTTTCTTCCTCATTTCTTCAAGAGGATATTCCTTAGCGTCTTTGCGTGACATTTTTTCTTTCTGAAAATCTATAAGGCTGAGTAATTACAAAAGGATTGACAGGATTAATTAAAAAGTACAAGATTGATTAAAAAGTATGGCAAAAATTCTCTTGAAACTCGCTTGAATGAAAAAAGCGCAGATAATCCTGTTAATCTGTTCGGAGCGAAGCGCAAACGATAAAAAACATGGCACATTAAAAAATGGAAAGTATTAGAACGATTAAGAAAGTAGAAATTAAAAACCTGTGGAATAAATATGATATCGAATGGAATTTGAATGAAGATGTTAATATTCTAGCAGGAATAAATGGTAGTGGTAAAACCACCATTTTAGATTTAATTGTGGGTACAATTCATAGTAAACTTGAAGAACGCATTATGGCTATGGTTGATAATGTAAAAATTACATTTAACAACGATGAACATAAGGCATACATAAATACTTCAAATGAAGAGCTTCCACTACCTAAAACCACTACAATATTAAAACGAGGTGAATATGGTGAACTCTCTAAAAAAGAGGCGATGTTTTTTGGAAATTGGCAGAATACAAAAAAAGATGATTATCATGAACAAGTACCATTAGGGATAGACATAATAAGTACATTTGATCAGCGATTAAAAGTATATGAAGCGGTACGTACAATAACAGATGGAGATGTTTCCACAGAATTAGACTTACAAATATACCGGCTTCAAAAAAAGTATTTTGAATATCAAATAAATATTGGCAAAAAAGCAATAGAAGCCTTATCATCGAAACAAACAGTCAATGATGTTCAAAAAAGAATTGGTTTTAAAAAGAATTTATTTTTAGACACAATTGATGCTTTATTTGAGCCAACTGATAAGAAGATTGACAGAAATAAGAATGAACTCATATTTAAATCAGGGAAACAAGTTTTAACTCCTTATATGCTCTCATCGGGAGAAAAGCAATTAATAATCATTTTACTGACCGCACTAATACAGGAGGATAGAAGTTTTGTGTTGTTTATAGATGAACCTGAAATTTCATTACATACTGATTGGCAGGAAAAATTAATAGATAACATTAGAAGCCTCAATAATAATGCTCAAATTATTATAGCGACACACTCACCTTCAATTGTGTTGGATGGTTGGATGGATAAGGTTTTTGAAGTTCCTGAAATTATCACAAAAACAAAAACACTATAAAATGAGCGGATTAGTAAACAAAATAAATTCTGCTTACTTTGAGGGCAAGAATTCATTAAATAAATCTAAGGGAACTATAATAGATATTTATGTTGAAAATGAAGATGATATTCCATTTTGGAGTAAGGCGATAGCGGGAAAATAATATACCCGTAGAGAAACTCAGTTTTTTAAAAAAAACTGAGTTTCTGGTTATGAATAGTGGGTATTTTATTTAACCGCAACCGCCTAACTACTCAGTCTAAGGTGTTGATCACGCAAAGGCGCAAAGGGACTTAATTTGATGACCCTCTTTTCTTCCTCATTTCTTCAAGAGGATATTCCTTTGCGTCTTTGCGTGACATTTTTTCTTTCTGAAAATCTATAAGGCTGAGTAATTACGAATTGAAATGGGTATTTTATTATTTGGGAATGGCCTGATTCTTCATGAGAAAGTCAAACGCCATCAAGCTCAAAAGAGCGTATAAATAAACGGCGCAACGGCTGAACCTTGTGTCAGCACAATCAATCCGCCTAATAATAACAACACAATAATAATCGGCGCAAGCCAAAATTTCTTGCGTTCTTTCATAAATGCCCAAAGATCTTTTAGCAAGTCTAACATCAGAAGGGACGCTCCACATGTTGAGGTGAACGGGATGGGGTTAAATTACGGTAACTCTCAGATTGAGAAGGCTTATTTTTCATGGCATTTTTCCCGAACAAACGCATGACTAAGCCCATTGGTGTCATAATCAAGTAAAACATGATCGCCAAAATAAGGCGTGTGTTTATCCAACCTAATACCAGCGCGAAAGACATCCAACCTTGATAGATCCATTTTAAATGTTTGGGTATCAATAAAGCGAATCCCCAAAGCACTCCCGCAATAATCCAAGGCCATTTGGGAAAAGCAAGACTAAATAACCACGGAAATAATAGCCCAAATAAGCCCACAAATAAGCCGCCAGTAATTAATCCAAATTCACGCAATCCTTTTTTATCTGGAATTTCAATAGACATTTTTTTTCAGTTCTCAGTTGTCAATTCATAATTTATAATTTATACCCTCATGCATGGATTTGATGGGATAAATTATCGGGGAATTTAATCGTTAAAGTTGTCATGACAATAAGCTCCTCAGTTATCAGTTGTTTTAATGATTTTGGCTTTTTGCAGGAATCCAAAGCTTCAGCTTTGGTGGCTGAAGTCAAAGTTAAAACGTTGGAATTCATAACAACTTATTGATTTTAAATGAGTTTAAATTTTTAATTTGAGACCAGATTAAGGTCACACTCAATTATACTTTCTGTGATCTAAACACTCATCATATGTAGATTTATTTATTTTAATCCAATCAGTTTGCTCAATACCACGACGATAGTTAAGAGTTTCGCTATCAGGAAATGCACAAGCTATTTTGATCCATCGTTCTTGTTGGTGAGAAATTTCTTTAACTTCTTTAACGGCTTCTAAAAAATCCATATCCTGACTAAAAATTAAGCACACATCGTACTTATTTTCATTAGCAAGGCGAACAATATCAAGCGCAATCCGTATATCAACTCCTTTTTCTTTAGCTACTGTTTTTTTTATTTTTTCACCACAATTGGGACATTCGACTTCTTTATATCGATAGTAAAGTGGATGTTTAAAAACCTCAACGCCTCTTTGTTTTAAAAAACGAGTCTTCTGTGACCAAAACTCATGCAATTTTTTATTTTCATCGGCTTTTGGAACGCCCGTATAAAATCGAATTTTTTCTAGTTTCCAATTGTAGGAGTCACAAATGTGGGAAGTTAGCTTTTGTGGTTCGTAATTCGGAGATTGATAACCAAATGCTTCACGGGCGGCATGAAAAATATTTTGTCCGTCGAAAAAGGCAATAGTGCGTTTTATTGATGGTTCGCTACGCATGATGTTTATCCTTTTAAAATGATTTTTTTAGGCGGGAAAAATAACCCCGCTCGGGCTGAATTATTTCCAGCAAAGCGAGCAGGGAGCAAAAGAATAACCCC
>JAOZSV010000031.1:20194-30866 GCA_029939505.1 Thiotrichaceae bacterium
CCGCTCGGGCTGAATTATTTCCAGCAAAGCGAGCAGGGAGCAAAAGAATAACCCCACTCGGGCTGAATTATTTCCAGCAAGGCGAGCAGGGAGCAAAAGAATAACCCCGCTCGGGCTGAATTATTTCCAGCAAAGCGAGCAGGGAGCAAAAAACAGATAACCTAACTTGGGCTAGTCAGCAAATCAAGCAAGGAACAAATTCAGAATTTGAATGACAATTCCAATTAATATTATACGGCATGTTTTTATCTTGTCAAGAATTAAACATTAAAATTTCAGGGCTTCGTCAAAGTCAACATTTAAAGAATTGAAAGCCTTAATCCAATTCAAACTCCTGTTTCCACGCATCATCTTCTGCACGGGCGGGCTGATTATGTTTAGATAACAAAAAGTTTTCCAATACCAAATAATCCATTTCTGTCCGCATAAAACATTGATAAGCATCTTGAGGTGTACAGACTAACGGCTCACCACGTACATTAAATGACGTATTAACTAAGATAGGGCAACCCGTCAACGCCTCAAACTGTTTTAGCAACGCATAATAACGGGGATTTGTCTCTGAATGCACCGTTTGAATGCGAGCAGAATAATCTAAATGCGTAATGGCAGGTAATGTTGAACGGGGTATATTGAGCTTTTCTATGCCAAATAACTTTTGCTGCGATTCAGTCAGCGATAACCGAAATTCAGGTTTCACATTAGCCACCAATAACATATAAGGACTGGACTGATCCATCTCAAAATAATCGCTCACCCGATCAGACAAAATAGATGGCGCGAAAGGGCGGAAAGATTCGCGATATTTAATCTTTAAATTCATCACCGACTGCATTTTCGTGCTACGTGGATCGCCAAGAATAGAACGCCCTCCTAAAGCACGCGGTCCAAATTCCATTCGCCCATGAAACCAGCCCACCACATTTTCACCACCCAAAATCTGAGCCAGTTTTGGGAAAAGTTCATCGTCAGGTAAATATTCATAAGGCGCATTAATAGACTCAAGATAAGTGCGGATATCTGTATCAGAAGACTTTGGTCCTAAATAAGCCCCCTGCATACGATCAATCCCATTAACTTCTCTTGACTTATCAAGATATTCATGCCAAACGCTGAGTGCCGCACCCAATGCCCCGCCAGCATCGCCCGCTGCGGGTTGAATCCAAATATCTTGAAAAAGGTTTTCCCGCAAAATACGCCCATTAGCCACACAATTCAGTGCAACACCGCCCGCTAAACATAAGTAATCCACCGCCAGTTCTTTACGAACATTTCGCACCAAACGTAGTACCACTTCTTCAGTCACCGCTTGAATCGAACGCGCAATATCCATTTCACGCTGCGTTAAAGTACCTTCTCGTGAGCGCGGCGGACCTCCAAAAAGTTTATCAAACCGACGATTTGTCATGGTTAATCCAACAGCATAGTTGAAATAACGCATGTTTAATTGAAAAGTGCCATCTTCTTTGAGATCAATTAAATGATCCAATATCGTTTGGACATATTTTGGCTCGCCATAAGGTGCCAAGCCCATGAGCTTATATTCACCAGAATTGACTTTGAACCCGGTAAAATAAGTAAACGCGGAATATAACAAACCTAAAGAATGTGGAAAATCAATTTCCCACTGTGGCGTTAAATGATTATCTTCACCTAACCACACCGAAGTCGTTGTCCATTCTCCCACTCCATCCAGGCATAATACCCCCGCTTTTTTAAAAGGGCTAGGAAAAAAAGCGGAAGCCGCATGAGATTGATGATGTTCAGTAAATAATAAAGGGGGCAATTGCGATGAGCTTGTACTGAGTGCCATTAATTCTTTTTTCAGCACTGTTTTCAAATACAATTTTTCTTTGAGCCAAATTGGCATCGCTTGCACAAAAGAGCGAAACCCTTTAGGCGCGAAACCCAAATACGTCTCCAAAAGACGCTCAAATTTCACCAATGGCTTATCATAAAACACGACATAATCTAAATCTGCTAAAGACACTTGCCCAATTTCTAAACAAGAGCGAATAGCATTGACAGGAAAACGCGCATCGTGTTTTTTGCGCGAAAAACGCTCTTCTTGTGCCGCTGCGATAATCTCGCCAGAGCGGATTAGGGCAGCGGCGCTGTCATGGTAGTAGGCGGAAATGCCAAGTATGTTCATAACTAGGAATCGTCAAAACGATATGAATTTGGAAAACCCATATTCTTTAAATAGTTGTATATTGTATCAGCAAAAATTTTATTTGCTTTTTCGTTTGGGTGAGAATCTATGGCATAAATTTTATAATCCGAAACGTTTGTGCCATGAAATGAAGTAGTTACATCAATAAAATGAAGACCTTTTTCTGTAACGATACGTTTAACCAACTGAGTTCTAGGTGCCGGGTTCTCATTTGACAAATATGCGACAACGACGGGAATGTTCTTTTCCTTGCTGATGGTTTCAATTTTGGAAAAGATTCTTTTCATATGCTGCTCTTCCTTTTCGGAAAAGTTCTCCTTATCCTTATCCCCTTTTTTGAAGAATTTTTTCCACTTTAATTTCACCTTCTTCAGAGCTTCTTTTATCAGAAAGGATTCAAAAAACGGGTAAGTTTTTATTTTCGGCTTATATTGTTTTTTAAACAATTTATCCGGGTACACCTGATAATCATTGTATGGACAAAAGCCAATTAGGATCAGTTGGGGATCATATTTTAAGGCTTTATACTGTATAACTCCTAGATATTGTCTAAGATTATATCCCGCAACACCAAAGTTGATAAATTCAAAAGATATATCTTTTTGCTCTTGGTTAAATTTTTCCTCAAGTAAAGTGTGGTATGCCATCTCAATGTTTACTCCAGCAGGCATGGTAAATGAATCGCCAATGACTGCTACCCTAAACGTGTTATTGGGTTTAACAATTGAGTACTCTTTATCCCTTAACCCTTGGGAGTTAGTTTCAAATCTGGCCATCTTGAAATAGCCACTTAAATTTGGTTTCAGTTCATATGCGATTTCTAGATAAGGGGATGGTTGTACGAAACCGGATATTCCAATATCGTGAACACTGTTAACCTTCTCAATAGAAAAACTATCCCATCCAAAGAGATAAAACCGAAATAGAATGTCTGCAAAAAACACCGCAAAAACAATTGATAAACCAGTTAGAACAAAATTTATCTTGTAATCTTGGCGCAATTTAAACGCCAATAAACAGATAACAATTCCAACGAAGGAAATGACAGCAAAGAAAAAACGTTTTTGATTTAGATCATAGTATATTATCCTATCAAAAGCATAGGCTAATATCATACCGAAAAATAATAGACCACCAATTAACACAAAATTGGCAAACTTGTTGGCACGCATACTTATATTTAACTCCTCTTCTTGATGATGTTTATCGTTCTTAACATCTGCTTTAAAATGCCGAGCAATACACTCAGCGCCGTACAATCCTTTCCTTCACACTGACACCAACCCCTACGCGCAACATCTCGCGCACCCAAAAGCAATAAAAACCTCTTTTGGCAACGCTAAATGATGCAACCATTTTATTATATCAAAATCAGTATCAAAATCAAAACGGGCAATGATTTCACGCTCTCAACATGCTAAAGCAACGAGTGCATCATTTGCAATGAATGGGAGTTACCGTAAAAATTAAAACGTTGGACTCCAATTCTTAATTTGCAACAAAATCAATCTAAAAGTCGTATTTGGCTCTCTTATATCGGGCGCAGATTGAGCGCGGTATTCTGGCGTACATTCCGTTGCATCTTTTGATTCAAAACTGCCGCCTTTTTTGACAACCATTTCTTCATCGCATTGACTCGCTGCTTCAGAAGAATCTTCACTAAATGGCTGACATTTAGAGTGAGTCAGTTGCCATTGATAACCCAATAGTTTCTTGACTTTTCTTCCTTCTGATTCATCTTCTTTTCTTAATCGTTCACAATCTTTTAATTCACCACTTTTAATAGGGTTATAAACCGTTCTCGCAAGGTGAACAAACTTTTCTTCACTGGGCAATTCAAAGGCAACTTTTCCTTCACACCATTTATTAAGCGTTTTTATCACCTGTATCGCATCATCATAAGAAACGCTATCCGATGAACCATTAGGGATAATTGCTCGAAATAATTTTGAATCAATCGGTTTTTCTTGAATCCAAAATGTGGAAATCTCTTTAGACACGGTATTTTCTGACATCGCCCTCAAAATGAAAGGAAAGAGAGGCGACGACGCATTAGGCGATAACATCGCTTGCGCTTTCTGATAAAATCCTTCTGCTTGTGCCTTTCTGAGTGCTATATCAATTTGATAAGTTATCGGAGGATTAATCTTGATAAACCGTAAAGTATGCCCTCCTTTAATGGAAACTTCTTTAAACGTCGGATTTGTTTTTAAACGGCAATCTGCTTTTCTAGTTAAACTGATTGTTAAAGGCGTGTTTTGAACGGTTGTTTCAAAAAGTGTTTTTTTAACGCCATCAAACAGGATAATTTCATACTCACCCGGTTCAAGATTAAGTGGTGGCAATGTATATTGTGTTACCGTATTACTAGGTTTAAGATTATCACTAGGTTTAAGATGAGGCGGAAACTTTTTAACCGTTTTTTTAACCGTTGGTGGAGTAGGTGAGGAAGCAGGAATGATTTTGCTAGGTGAGGAAGCAGGAATGACTTTGCTAGGTGAGGAAACAGGAATGACTTTGCATTGTAAATTAACATCAAATGTGTAATCATGATTAGTGATTTCAATCCACCGTTCATCAGTTTTACAGCCCTTTTGAGAGATTTTAACCTTATATTTATCCGCTTTTAGGGGAATACCAGGCTGGTATTTAGGCACGATATTCATAATGCGGATTTCGGCATTTTGAGGCGTAGCGTTGACGTACAACTTGTATTTTTTCACCTGCTGGAAGTTTTTAGAGTTAAGCCTCACTTTCAAATTGACTTTTCTATTTCTAATCCTAATCTTTTTTCGCCAGTTTAGATAACCCCATTTTTTAACTTGTACATCATAAGTACCGGGTGAAAGACAGATGCCTTGTTTAAACTTAGGTACGATATTCTGAATTTTGATTATTGCATTATTTGGAATAGTATCAATATAAAGTTTGTAACATTTCGCAAAGGCAGATTGGCTGAAAATGAATAAACTGCATAACAATACAAGGTATTTTTTATACATGAGAGTGTTCCTATTTTTGAAGTTCAACGCTTTAGCTTTGTGGTATTAAATCGTCAAAGCTGAAGCGTTGAACTCCATTAGCTTTGAAACTCAACGCTTTCGCTTTCAACGCTTTCGCTTTGGAGTACAACGCTTCAGCTTTGGAATTCAACGCTTTTGGAGTACAACGCTTCAGCTTTGGAGTTCAACGCTTTATGTGGTATAAAATCGTTGAACTCCATTTTTATTTCAGCCTTTTAAAAATCAATCTAAACGTCGTATTTTGTTCCCTTAAATCTGGCATCGACTCTGCCCTATATTCTGGCATACATTCCGCAGCATATCTGGATTCACTACTGCCCCCTTTTTTGATGCGCGATTGCTTATTATCGCAAACGATATTATCAAGTGATGAGCAATAAGAGCTAGTGAGTTGCCATTTATAACCAAAGAGTTGTTTAATATGATTCAGTGCCACCTTTTCCTTCAATGTTTCACAAGGCTGTAAACCTTCTTTAATCGGATTATAAGCCTTTCTTGCAAGAGAGACAAATTGTTTTTCATCAGGCAATTGAAATTGCGCTTTCCCTTGACACCAGCTATTCAGCGTATCAATCACATTCATGGCATCATCATAAGAAATGCTATCCGCTGAACCGCCCACGATAATGTCTTTATACAATTGTGGATTGATGGTTTTTTCTTGAACCCAAAATTGTGCAACATGTTTTAGCCTTTCATTTTTTGAAACGGCTTTAAAAATATTAGGATAAATCGGCTGATAATTTTTGGGGAGTGATTTCATCGCCTCTTGATGAAAAGCATTGGCTTCTTGTTCTGTGAGTGTGATACGAATCCCTTTTTTCATACCCATGCGGTATGTGCTTTTGACTTTAATAAAGCGTAGCATGTAATTGTTAATGAGCACCGTAATGCGATTATCACCAATGGTTCTTATTTCGCATTTTTTAGTTTGTTCCAACCTCTTTATTTTTGCTTCTGCTTGAACCAATTTGTGAGTGAGTTGATCGTTTTTTCGCTTAAATTCTCTCGTTTTATCTTGTTCTTGAGTTAATTGATCAGACAATTCATTTTTTTTAGCCAACGCTTGGCAAGTTTCTAGTTTCGCTTTTTTGAGAGCGAGTTCGTCTTCCAATTGCTTTACCCGACTTCCTGCTGAACCCAAACAAAATTTTTGTCGATCATTTTCCAGTTTAGACTCTTGTGACGAACATAGCTTTTTCCAACTGGCAATAACAGGGTTTTTTACAGGATGTTTTCCACATTTGACGACATAATCCACATTTGTACTTTGTTTTGACGTTATGTTATATGCACCATCTCTTAATTTACATATTTTTTTTGCCTCTAATAAAATGAATAAATCATTAATTTGCGATGTTTTTAAAAAGGCTCTTACATCACATTGTTGAGAATTGGTATTTGGGCGATGAAGGCATATTTCGAGTGTGTTAACAGTACCTTGCTGATAATACTGCTTAACATCTGTTGCTTTTACACTGAGATTTTGTACCCAAGTTTCTGAAAAGTCATTTACTACTGCTAAATGCGCTTTTTTGGCGCAGCCAAAACTGAGTAAACAAAATAAAATATATTGTCCATATTTTTTCATCATTTTTCTCCAAAACGTTGAACTCTAAGTACTGAAGCAGAAATTATCGGATATTATGGAGTCCAAACCTTTAGATTTGGACGTGACTAAATTGCTGAATGCCAAATCTGAAGGATTCGAGGTTTGAGTTTTTCTTCAAAAAACTCAAACCTCGAATGGACTCCAAAAAGCCATGTAGGGTGGGCAACGTGGTTGCCCACCACTTTTTTAATAATGAGGAAGGTGGGCAATAAAAGGACTTTGCCCACCCTACATGACTGAGTAGTTGAAATTTAATCCAAAAGTTCAACAGGTTCGCTTTTGGAAGCATAAAAAGCGGCGATAATCGCAACAAACATTGTCAATGAAATCACAATGAGAAATACATTAGCAAAAGCATATAAATCTAAACTCATGGAATTGACAATCGTTGTAAATTCTGTAATACGCTGTTCTGATGCGGATTGCAAAAAATGACGTGCGACGGCAAAAACACCACTGCCAACACCAATTGCCGTAATAGACGCTAATATGGTTAACAACATATATTCACAAACCAGCACTAGGCTCACAAATAATTTAGAGTAACCAAGCAAAAATAACTGTGCCATTTGTCGCCGTCGCCTATCCACATTACTTTTCGCTAATGCGCCAACGGCTAATAATATGAAGAGAACAGATAGTACAACAGTTAAATTAAATAAAATCGAAAGTCTTTTATCTTGCCGTTCTAATTTCTTGATGGCATAAATGTTATAACTCACATTATAACTGGAATGATTTTTTTTGAGTTGCTGAAATAAAGGCTTGACTTCTTCCACCTGATTCGCATAAAAAAGCACTTCATCATAATCAATCCGAGGATTTATTGGCAAAAATCGAGCGGAATCAGACATAAATTGAGCAACCTTATTAGCGACATTTTGTAATCTAAATACAACAAGCGGCGTGGTATAAAAAGGGCAGTCTTTCCCCTGAGGGCATTGATAATAAGCTGTAATAAAGACAGGTATTGAAACATTACCAATCTGCATAAACGTTTTTCCCAATTTCGCCACACCATAAGGAGCGACTATATCAATTCCCTTTTCTGATAATCCATCTGTCCAAAAATTGATTTTTTCTCCACCATGTTGATTTTGCAACTCAGAAATCTCTGGCAATAAATCATACGATTGTGAGGTAATACCAGATAATTGGAAACGTGGTACTTTATCCAACTTCACATTTAAAGAAATTTTAGGAATGACTGCCGCAGATGGACAAGTTTGCACATGATGAGAGAGCCGCGCTTCACAATCTCCTTTCGTTTCTTGAATCTGAACATAGCCTTCCAATTCATCAATTTTTGTGAGCGTGACTTGATAGCGATTGATATGGCTTAAAAAATGTTTACCTTCAATCACTTTATAATTTTCGGCTCGCAATCGTTTAATGATTTGCTGTTCTGAATGACAACGATTATCGGGAAAATCAATGAAACAGTGCATGGTTTCAAATTTGGGCAAACTGTATTGAATTTGATCTTCAACAACAGGTAATTTGAGGGATTCTGAACCTAAACCCACTGAATATTTTTTCAATTCTAAACCCAATTTTGTGCTGACATAAATTTTACGCCCTGGCATGGTTTGTCGCGCAACAATGCGAAATTTTTCTTGTAGAGGAATATCATTGATTGAGAGAGTCAATAAATCCCCTGTAAATTCTGTGGCATTTTTTTGCCACAAATCTTTCCATTCTGTTTTCCCATAGAGTATTTCACCCAAACTATTTGAAATAATGACTTCAAATAGCCCAAAATCGGATGAGATTTCTGGTTGGATTTGTAACGCTTGGGTTCTTGGATCGTCAGGTATCAACGTTTCGAGCGTTAGGATTTGTGAACCTGCTGCTCCTTCAACCATGACAACAGATTTATAATTGCCAACCATCTGGTGTGTTGGATATTCCGACTTTAACTTCTGTAGAAATTCATTATCCAGCCTGTCTTCTATATCAGCATCGGCTTGTTGGAGTGTGATTTCTCTCGCATTATTCTCTTTCTCCACTTGAACCTTGACTGCGACATAGACGCGATTTTTAATAGAACCCAAAATAAGTGGTGTGGAAAACAAGGCTGTAATCACAAGAATCACAACGATACTATGCGCCAAATCAACTCGCACACCTTGTATCAATAGTTCTTTCAATAAATGCCAGCGATTGGATAAATTACTCATCATATTTCATACCTTCCTTTTTGTGGAGTTTATGGAGTTCAACGCTTCAGCTTTGAACCTAAACACTAAAATAATTTTATCATAAAATCAAGAAGAATGGTGAATTATTAATGGTTTCGAGGCTAAAGTTTTTTTAAAGAAAAACTTTAGCCTCGAATGGTGAATGAAAGAAAATAAATATAAGTGATTGTTTTTTAAAACAATATTTATTTAAAAGGAATGGTGTTCAACTTTTGATTAAACTAATTTTCACCCAGTACAACGCTTTAGCTTTGTAAATCAAAAAAACGCCCAAACCTGACAGGTTTTTAAAACCTGTCAGGTTTAACCGTGAATCAAGAAATCCGATTTTTTCAAAAAATCGGATTTCTAAACTCGTTTATGCACTCGACGCAGAGCGTCGATGAAGGCGTTCCCAAACAGAGTTTGGGAACGAGAAATGGCTTTTTTTAATACCAGAAACGTGAACGATATGCTCAAATTATTAATATGAATATTGAAACAGAAGCGTATTTAAAACAGGTAGAAAATGTGCCAAAAACAGGGCAACATATTTTGGCTCATTATGATGATGAAACGATAATAGTCTATCAAGCCTATAAATCATCTATAGGGCATTTTGCCTTAAAAAATGGAAATTTTGGTGGTGATTTTAAATATACTCGAATGAGCTGGATCAAACCGAATTTCTTATGGATGATGTATCGATCCGGTTGGGGAACAAAAGCCGAGCAGGAAATGATTTTAGCGATTAGATTAAGACGGGCGTTTTTTGATAATTTATTAAGTTTGGCTGTCCCTTCCAGCTATTCTAATAGAATGAAAGAAACCTCAGCGTCTTGGAAAGAGAAGATAAAAAAGTCTTCGGTACGTTTACAATGGGACCCTGATCATAATCCAATCGGTGAGAAAGTAGAAAGAAGGGCAGTTCAACTGGGCTTAAGAGATAATGCGCTTGAATCTTATGGAAAAGAAGAGGCGATTGAAATCATCAATATGAGTGACTTTGTTGCCGAGCAAAGGGAAAATAAAAAGTCTTTCGAGAAATTGGTTATTCCTAGAGAAAGAATATATCTTCCTAATAACTGATGTGAAATCAACTCTCCAAACAACTAGACCTGACAGGTTTTGGAAACCTGTCAGGTCTGATTCAATCTAGTTGTAACGAATACGTGACAACGGATAACCACTTCACTTTAAAATACCACTACTAACCAGATAGTGGATTAAATCTTCTAACGTCACTTCATGCCGTTCTGCTATTGCTTTTAAAATCTTTGTATCCTCATCAGTTGCCCAAAACCGCTTGCATTTTAATCCTTGTGCTTTCTTCTTGGCATAATATTTTCTGACTGCTTTCCTTACATTTTCTGGGTTTCTAGCCATTCACATTCCTTTAATTATCATTGTTACGAATTTCAATCCTAGTTGTAATGGATATAGTTCTAAAGCAATTTTACCACACTTTAATAGAGTTGTTGAGATGGGATTTCAATCTGAGTTGTAATGGATATAGCTCTAAAGCAATTCAAAGGAAGGGGAATGGCGTTATAAGGGCATGTTTCAATCCGAGTTGTAATGGATATAGCTCTAAAGCTTTAAAGAATATAGCATAGACGTTGTTATTTTTGAGTTTCAATCCGATAGATATTCAGATAAATAAATTCACTAAAAACCTCAGAGG
>JAOZSV010000372.1 GCA_029939505.1 Thiotrichaceae bacterium
AGCGGCGAAACGAGGTTTAAGAAATCCGATTTTTTGAAAAAATCGGATTTCTAAGTGGCGAAACGAGGTTTAAGAAATCCGATTTTTTGAAAAAATCGGATTTCTAAGCTCGAATAGAATCGCTTTGCGTAACATCAGATAATAAGTAACTACTCAGGGCAACCATAAAGGATTGCCCCTACAACAATATCCTTAAACTGACGAAAATATTCTGATGTAGGGGCAATCCCTTGTGGTTGCCCTGAGTAGTTACTATAATAAAAATAACGCAACACTTTGAGGAAATTGCTATGAAAAATCTATTAATCATTTTCATCTGCCTATTTTATTGGCAGAGTGTTTTAGCCAAGCAGACATTACCCATCGAAGGCTTATGGCAAATCGTCAGCTATCAAATTGTGGGTTATCCTGCAATGTCTGAAGCTGAAATGAAAAATTGGATTGGCAAAGTGGCTGAGTTTTCGCCACAAAAAAAAGCCATCCTGCGTGATAATCAAACAGTTCAAACGTGTACAAAGTTTAATTACAAAGTGAAAACTGAAAATGCTGAAGGATATTTTTTAATTGGTTATAAAATCAAACCTCATCGCCTTGGCATTGTTGAGGAAGAAATTCAATTGGTGACTATAGCTTGTGAAACAGAAAGTTGGCTGGGTAAAAATAGGGAATTTGTCATCATTTCTGATAAGCAAATGCTGAGTTATGACGAGGGTACGATTTTTTTCTTTTTAAAACAAGCGGATAGCTCAAAAAGGCTGACAAAAACAGGGGGATTTCTGTTGATCACACCGCAAAGCGTTGGCTTACTCAATCCTAACAGTGACTTTAATAAAAAAACGATCACTCAGGCTTTACCTGGCTATACCATAGAAAAAATCGCACCGAAGAAGGAGAATAAGGAACATTTTAAGCTTTATAGAGAAGAAGAAAAACGCTTGATGTTAATCTATCCCAACAATGAGCGGAAAATTGATCAGATTCGCATATTCGATGACAGAGCATTGGCACCTGTTGAAACAAAATTAGGAATGACTTATACCCAAGTGTTTAAAAGTCGCGAAAAAATCATTGATTGTCAAGCTGGCATCAACAACAAAAGTGGACAAACGCTATGTTCCTTTAAAAATATGTCAAATATCCAGTATGTTTTTGAACCAAAGTCGATTAACGGAACAGATGTTTCACCAATTGAAGCCCTGAATCAAGCCAAATTAGTCGAAATTGTTTGGACAGCAAATAGGAGTTTGATGGTTGAAATACCCTCCCCTGATCGTTCACCAGCACCAGTGATCAGTGATTCAGTGGAGAGTCTGAGTACAGCGGATTGACGGATTGGTGTTGAACTAGATAGTGTCCATCCGGAAACACCTCCAAAGCTAAAGCGTTGGACTCCAAGATGCCCATTGTTTGGAGTCCAACGCTTCAGCTTTGGGATTTTAAAAGCCGTTTCCGAATGGACACTACACTAGCTATACTCAACATGGCGTAAACCAAGCCAATTTTTCATGCAACTTAACAACATCACCAATAATAATAATGCTAGAAAGGTTGATATCCGCCGCATCAACGATGTTGGGCAGCGTTTCCAATGTACCGACTAAAACACGCTGATCCATTGTAGTCGCCTTTTGTACAAGTGCGGCTGGTTTATCCGCCGGCATACCATGTTGTATCAATTCACGACAAATCACAGGCAAACCTCGTAACCCCATATAAATAACGACAGTTTGATGTGCTTGAGCCAGCGCATCCCAGTTCATATTGATACTATCATCTTTGAGATGCCCAGTAACAAAAATACAAGATTGTGCATAATCGCGGTGTGTAAGAGGAATGCCCGCATAAGCGGATGAGCCAATTGCAGAAGTAATGCCTGGCACAATTTGAAAAGCAATCCCTTCATCCATCAACGTTTCAATTTCCTCCCCACCCCTGCCAAATAAAAAGGGATCGCCGCCCTTTAAACGTAACACTCGTTTACCTTCTTTAGCCAAACGGATCAATAATTGATTAATTTCACCTTGTGGAACAGGATGATTGGTAGGCGCTTTGCCCACATAAATACGCTCCGCCTCGCGTCTCACTAAATTTAACACCTCTGGCGAAACTAAACGATCATAAAGCACCACATCTGCCTGCTGCATTAAACGCAAAGCGCGAAAAGTTAATAAATCAGGATCGCCTGGCCCGCCACCGACGAGATACACTTCACCATATTTTTGCTCAACTACCGTTTTATCAATCAAATTTTCTAATGCTTGAGTTGCCGCCTTTGTATGCCCAGATAATAACATCTCCGCAATTGGACCTTGTAAAACATCCTCCCAAAATTGGCGGCGTTCATCAAAAGATAAACGTAGCTTGACTTTATCACGAAAACTGGCAACAAATTCGGCTAATTTTCCATAAGTCGCCGGGATCATGCTTTCCAAGCGAGCGCGTAATAACCGCGCTAAAACTGGCGACGCACCCCCCGTGGAAACCGCAATTTGTACAGGAGAGCGATCAATGATAGATGGCATAATAAAAGAACATAACTCTGGATGATCAACCACATTAACGAGAATCCTTTGCCCCTTTGCCAATTTTGAGATTTCTTCATTAACAGCTTTATCATTAGTCGCTGCGATGACTAAATGACAACTTTGTATATCTGTAGGTACAAAATGATTTGCGCGGTGAATAATACGCTCTTCATGTCGCCACTCTGATAATTGTTCAGTCAAATCTGGTGCGACGACAATAACTTTAGCATTGGCTTGCAATAATAATTCGACTTTACGAGTGGCAGTCGTGCCACCACCGACAACTAAACAGCTTTTATCGTGTATATTTAAAAAAATGGGTAGAAAAGTCATAAATGGTTAATTGAATTTTTGAAATTGAAGATGATTTGAAATTGAAGATGATTTGCCTTTTTGATTTTATGCTAACATACAACAAATTTATGTTAAATTATTAGTAACTACTCCGCCTTGAAATCAATTTCAAGGCAGACAGCTTTCGAGGCTAAAGTTTTTTCTTTAAAAAAACTTTAGCCTCGAAGAGGTTTTAGTTTTTTTGAAAACTAAAACCTCGAAAAGCAGGCTCAGCTAAATGATTTAATTAGTCTGCTTTAGCAGACTATTCGAGGT
>JAOZSV010000373.1 GCA_029939505.1 Thiotrichaceae bacterium
GCAAATTTCGATTCACGAAAAACCTGTTTCCAAAACCTCTGAGGTTTGCAAATTTTGATTCACGAAAAACCTCTGAGGTTTCCAAAACCTCAGAGGTTTGCAAATTTTGATTCACGACATTCCGAGTGTGTCCCTGTGTCATGGCATCAAGAATCGGAATTTCCGCCAGCCAAAATTGACCGTCCTTATAAACTTGACCAGAAAATCTCATCATTCACAATTCTCCGCCTAGCGTGGCGATATTGCGTAAAAACGGTTTATTGCGTTGTAACTTTTCAGGAAAAGTCGCTATTGCCGCCATCGCACTTTCAACATCTGCAAATTCTGAATAGACTACATCCCAAAAAAATTCCCCTTCCCTGTTCACACGATAAATATATAACTCTTCTAATAACGCTTGCATTTCTGATTGGCGTAAAAATTTGGCTAAATCTGCCGTTTTATTTCCAGCCGTTTGCATGATTTGAATACTATAATATTGCTTATTCGTCTTAGCTAACCATTTTTCAGTGGCTTGAATACGTTGCTGTAAGAGAGGTTCCATGGATGGCAAAGTGGGTGGAATCGTTTTTTGCACTGTTGATGAATTTGAATTTTTTACGGTTGAAGAATCGTAAGCCATTGAAACGGTTAATTTTTCTATAAAAATGGTCCAAAGCGTTTCTCTATAGGGAGAAAACCAAAATCCAAGAATGAACCCAATAACAATGAATGGCGTTATTACAGTGCGGGTTGAAAATCGTGGGCAAGGAAATCCACTATCACGCGCCGCTAACCGAATATGTTTAGGGCGAATGATATGTACTTCATTGGCAAAAGCCGCTAATAATGCTTTATCCGCTAAAATATTCACTCGCCGCATGAGCCCTTTTGAAACCTTTGTTAAGAGACGAATAGCCGCTGGAGAAAAAATAGGTGCTCCTCGATAGCCAACCGTATGTAAACGGAAATGCAAATAATCTCGTATATGCGCCCGTGTTAATACTTTTAAATAAAAGCTGTGGGTGATTCTTTCTTTGAGTTGACGCATTTGGGGGAGAGATAAATGAGTCTCTAATTCGGGTTGTCCAAATAAAACCATTTGTAATAATTTATTGCGCGTCGTTTCTAAATTACTCAGCAAGCGAATTTCCTCTAATGTTTCTAATGGCATCCCTTGTGCTTCTTCAACAAATAAGACAACCTGTTGATTATTTTCATGTTTTTCTAATAATCTCATCTGTAATCTGTGCATGACTTGGAGACGGTTGTCTTCTGGCGTAATAGGAAGACGCATTTCAATAGCAATGGCATATAAAATCATCTCTGGAGGCAAATGGGGATTGGCGATATAGACTATTTCTATTCGTTTGGGTAGCATTTCCTCTAGTTTTCGGCATAACATGGTTTTGCCGCTACCAACTTCACCAATCACTTTGATAATGCCTTCCCCGCTTTTAATGGCATAAATTAAAGCCTCTAGCACTAACCCCCGATCACTACCGCTATAAAAAAGTCGGGTGTCGGGGGTAATTTTAAAAGGGGGGTAGTTTAAGCCGAAATATTCGTAATACATTCTATTAAGAAAGATTGTTCTTACTTAAACGCTGCATTTTGCTATACAAGGTTGTGCGATTAATACCCAAAATACGGGCGGCTTGACTGAGATTCTCGTCACTGATTTTGAGGGCGGCATTGATGTAGCGATGTTCCCAATCAAGTAACATCTTATCTAAAGAAAAATCGCCCTCATTCAATTGGTGAATAATGCTTTCCTCAGAATTGTTATCATCAACTGATTTATGAGTCAAATTGCTTTCTAACTCTTTTTCTAATTCTTTTTTGTTAATTAACTGGTTAGGGTATTTCGCACCGAGACGAATGACAATATTGCGTAATTCGCGTATATTACCAGGAAAGCTATACGCTATCCAGGATTCTTTCGCTTCTTCATCCAACCTGAATAAAGTACCCATTTCTGAATAAAATTTCTGAAAATGTTGTAATAACAACAGCTTATCTTCTTCACGTTCACTTAACGTGGGAACTTGAATTGTCAACACGCTGAGGCGGTGATATAAATCGTTCCGAAATTGTCCTTTTATCACTTCTGCACGCAGATTGCGATTTGTAGAAGCGATAATTCTTGCTTGAGATTTGCGAACTTTGGTTTCACCGAGCCGATAATATTCTCCATTTTCTAAGACACGCAATAGCTTAGATTGAAGTTGTAGCGGCATTTCACCAATTTCATCCAGTATCAAACTGCCTTTGGTGGCTTCTTCAAAAAAACCTGAACGCGCGGTAATTGCGCTAGTAAATGCGCCCTTCGTATGTCCAAATAATTGCGCTTCAAGTAATTCGCTGGTAAAAGCAGCACAGTTGACGACTAAACAAGGGGCTTTAGTTCGTTGGCTTTGAGTATGTAAACATTGTGCAACCAGTTCTTTACCAGATCCAGATTCGCCTTCAATTAGTACAGAAAAGGGTGAATTGGCAAATTGTTGTATTTGGGCGCGGAGTGTTTCCATGACGACGCTATTCCCAATTTGTCCACATTCTTTTTGTTCCGCTTGTGGCTTATGTCGTTCAGCGTCTAAAATCATCAGTTGATGTTTCAGCCGCGCCTTTAGTAATTCCATATCGCAGGGTTTGGGAATAAAATCAACCGCTCCCAGCGTTAAAGCGTGACGTACATTTTCTTGAGTATCTTGCCCAGATAGAATAAGAATTTTAATTGACGGATTAAAGTTCAGTAATTCAGGGATTAAAGCAAATCCTTCATTTGGACTGTGCGGAGAAGGGGGTAAGCCTAGATCAACCAAGGCTAATTGAGGTAATATAGCCCGTCCATATAACAAACGCTTAACTTCATCGCGTGTCGCAACAAGATCAACTGAAAAACTGTCTTTTAATACAAAGGCAAGAGATTCGCCGATTAATGGGTCATCATCAACGAGCAATAAGCCTGGCAGGTTAGCCATAATCTAGTGTCCTTTAAATGGTGAATGGTGAATGATTAATGATTAATGGTGAATGATTAATGATTAACTGATGTTACGCAAGGTGCTTCCAAATTTCACAAAATTCCACCGATTTCATCGGTGGCTATTCACATTTCACCCCGTTGGGGTTAGTT
>JAOZSV010000177.1 GCA_029939505.1 Thiotrichaceae bacterium
TTTTGGAGTACAACGCTTTAGCTTTGTATTTTGGAGTACAACGCTTTAGCTTTGTTACTTTGGAGTACAACGCTTTAGCTTTGTCAATCCGTCCAAAAAACGCCCAAAGCTGAAGCGTTTTCGAGGTTTAAGTTTTTTGAAGAAAAACTTAAACCTCGAACTCCATTTTTAACTCTTAATTCGCATTGGGAATGCCTGTTGCGACGCGGGACGCAGAGCGTCCATGAATGCGTTCCCAAGCTAGATATCTCATCGTTATACACCAGTCAAAAATGGCTAAATGTCGGGTGGATAAGCGTCGCGTCATCCACCTTTTTCGTGGTTTGGTGTATGACGCTATCGCTTATACACCCGACAATCAATGACTTAAAAACTGGTGTATAACGATGAGAGCTGGAGCTTGGGAACGAGGGGGCTGAGTAAAATCATTCATCATTCATCATTACTTTCGTTGCCTGCATCCATGCAACGAAACAACCAATGATTGCCAGCGATAAAACCACAACGGCTCCCGTCGGTAAATCAAATAATGCTGATACGACTAAGCCCACGCCATAACCGACAATGCCAACACTATACCCTATAAATAAGCGAAGTCTTGGTTGAAGAAGGCGTGTCGCTAAAGCCGGGATAATCAGCGTGGCGAATACCAGATAAACACCCACTAACTGCACCGAAGCGGTAACAACAACCGCAAATAGTAGATAAAATCCATAGTGACCCATATGCGCCCGTAGCCTAAACCACAGTCCTAAAACCACTGCATAGAGAAAAAATACCGGGATTAAACTGCTCACATTAACCCAAAGAATTTGCCCTACAAGTAATTCTTTAAGATGTTCTCCACCATGAGGGTTATTTGACAAGAGGAGAATGCCAGCACTGGCTGCGAGTACAAAGAAAACCCCTATCAGGGCTTCCTGTACTTCTGGCCATTTTTTCCCCGTCCAACTCAGGAATAAAGCACCCGTCAGGGCAGTGCTAACCGCTGCGACTTGTACCTCCCAACCGTGCGCCTCCCAGCCAAAACTATGAGCCGCTATCACACCAAGCCCGGCAATTTGGGCAATCGCCAGATCAATAAAAATAATGCCACGCGCTAATACTTCTTGACCCAGCGGCACATGCGTAGAAATGACCAATAGCCCTGCTAGGATGGCGGGGATTAATATACTTAAATCAAACCATTCCAAGCTCATTTTATTGCATCCCGTAAACGTTTTAGCGTGTCATCAAATAGGGTAAATAGATCGCGGGCTTCTGTTGTACCCCCGACGGTGAAGGGTAAAATAACCGCAGGAATACCGGCCTTTTGAGACAGCCAGTATGCCGGGCGCGAATCTTGATAAGCCGCATAAATCACCATCTTAGCAGGACGGTGTTTTAGTTTTTTCAAAACGTCCGCGAGATGCCGACTGCTTGGTGGAATACCTGGCTTTGGTTCTAGCGTGGCGATTTCTTTCAGCCCTAACCAATGCTCAAGGTAAATCCAGCTTTTGTGATGAACGACGATGGACAGTCCTTTCAGTGCTTCTGCTTGCTTTTCCCAACGCTGGATAGCGATTTTCCAGCGGTTGGAGAAGTCCTGATAGCGTTTTTGGTAATGAGCCGCGTTGCTTGCGTCCAGTTCAACAAGACGCTGCGCTAAAACTTTAGCAACACGAGCAATATTATGCGGATCAGTTTGAATATGCGGGTTGCCAGCAGCATGAACATCTCCCCCACGTCGATCCAAGATTCTGGGTTTCTCTCGTAAGCGCACATAGTCCGTGGCCATAAAGTAACCCAGTTGTCCTGGCTGAATCCGCCCATTACCGGTTTTTCGCAACAACAGGGGCAACCAACCGATTTCCAATTCTGCGCCGGTGCAAATTAACAAGTCAGCTCGTCGCACTTTCGCAAATAAACTCGGACGGGCTTGAATATGATGCGAATCTTGTTTTCCCGTCGTGGCAGTATAAATATGAAGGGCATTGCCACCCAGTTCCTGTGCCAACGCGCCCCATTCTGGTTCACAGGCAAACACGTTGAGTTTAGCCATTGCTGAAGGCGCATAGACAATTATCAACATCAACACCAACCGTTTTATTACATTATTCATTATCTGCTTCCTTAAAATTGATGAGCACCGTGTGAACCGAGACTGTGGGTATATTGTAAAAATAGCTGGTCGTCAGGCTCATTAGAAGATTCATCGCGATTGAATTGCAGACGAAAACGACTAAATTCGCTGTTTGACCAGTCTATCATCAGACTATAACGTTCTGGGGTTATGCCCTCATTATGCAAACCGGCTTCTTTTAATACCTCAGCGTTTGAAGTGGTATTATTGCTATCTAAACGATCATAGCGTAAGCCGACGCGCCACTGTGGCATGAATTGATAAACCGTTTGAGCATACCAGCCTTTTTGATGACCGTCATAGTAACTCGTTTCAAGCGGCTCGCTGCCAAGCATCGCAATGTTACCCTCTTCCCGGCGATCAAAATATTCCCATTGGAATTTAAAGTTACGGTTTTTGGGATTACCGTTTGGTGCCCATTTATAGATGAAATCAATGGCATTGACATAGCTATCACCAGTAAAACTCGGATTATGGGCAACGTGATGAAGTTCGTGTTCCTCTTCATGAACATGCCCATGCCCACCAGCACGCTCTTTCACATCGGCTGACCAATGAGAAAAACCAATTTGCCAACTATGACTCACACCAATATCGCCGCCTAGATTGGCAAAAAGGCTATAGGCACCAATACCATCGTGCGCTCCACCGCCTGCGGGAAAGGCATCGCCGCGAAATAACTCCGCACCCGTCTGGATAAATAAATCTGTGGGGGCCATCCAATTAACCTGTATGCCATCATCTCTTATTTGATTACCAAACAATCCTCGGTAAATCAACGGTGCATCGGCAAAATCCCAGGCATGTTCATGGTGTTCATTGAGATAGCCCACCGCCGACAGAAAACGCCCTGCTTTGACTGTGAAACCGTTGCCTAAAGCTAACGTTTCAAAATAAGCCTCTTCTAATTCGACTTTTGTTTCTCCATCGTGATCGTGCAAAGCGATGGTTAAATTACCGTAGAATTTATCATCAATATTAGCACTCATAGCCAATTCGCTATGTCCCAAGGATAAACCCGATTTCCCAAGGCCAGCTTCGCCCCCTAATTGAAAACCGGGGATTTTGTAATTGGCCCCATTTGAAAAATGGGCATATCGACCATCTAAAATCAGGCTAATTTTAGGGTTAAAGGCGTTAGCTGAACTGCTTTGTCTTGACGGTGCCACATCATACGCGGCTTCTTCTGCGCGTTTTGCTGTAGATTGAGCCGATTGAGCCGCCTCCTCTGCATCTTCCAGACGCTTTTCGAGTGCTTGGATGCGCTGATCGTATTCTTGTTTCATTGTTTCAAGTTGCCCACGCAGAGTGGTTAAATCGTCTTCTGCCACACTCATCGCTGGAGAGGATGAGATGGCTAAAGCGATAGCAACGGCTAATTGGTTATTCATAGTATCTCCTTCAAAGCGTTATATAGACTTTCAGGTCAATCACTTCAAAAAACCTGTCAGGTATTCAAGACCTGACAGGTTATCGTGTGAAATGATTTTTCTTATAAATCCCATACAAAAGGTAAGTTTTAATTGTCTAGCGATGAAGGAGAAAAGGTGGGGCACGCGCACGAAAATAAGTCGGAGTTTGCCCGTAAAAATGGGGAAAGATTAAAGGAAAATAGAGACATTCAGCAGTTAAAACGCCTAGCGCAATAATGGTGGCAACCAATCCATTGCTCAAATGCTTTGCGGCTAAATACACCTCACAGGAAACATCATCAGCATGAAATGGATGTTCAACGGAATGGATAATAGCCCCGTATTGGATCATAAGCAATACCACGCTCAGTAATAGAGCATGATATAAATGATTGCCTTTTATCCGATTGTTGCCTTTCATTATTTGACTATTTTAATCCTAATCTTAAATTTTAGTAGGGGTTAAATTCATTGTAACTACTCAGCCTTATAGATTTTCAGAAAGAAAAAATGTCACGCAAAGACGCAAAGGAATATCCTCTTGAAGAAAAGAGGAACATCAAATTAAGTCCCTTTTGCGCCTTTGCGCCTTTGCGTGATCAACACCTTAGACTGAGTAGTTACAATTCATTTAACAATAATTCTGATAACTATATATAATTAAAATCTTTGTACAGGAGAAAAAATATAGTCGTATTGTAACACATTGATTTTATAGGTATCAATTTTTCTGAATACTCCAAGCAACAAAGCTAAAGCATTCGAGAGTCGAGGTTAAAGTTTTTTCTTTAAAAAAACTTTAACCTCGACTTGAGTTTTTTGAAGAAAAACTCAAACCTCGAATGTACTCCATGTCTAGGAAAATAAGAATGAAACTTGAAATTGAACAAGGGAATGGTTATCAAATAGAGCGGATAGATTCGCATAATGTAACGATTAATAATACAGTCTATTCGCACAGTATTATCGTCATGCCGAAATCTATTATTGATTGGAATGTTGAGCGTTTTGATGCATTAAATGTGGCACATTTTGAGAAATTATGTGCTTTACGCCCAGAAGTGGTGTTATTAGGAACAGGGCAAAAAAACCGTTTTCCATCCCCAGACTTATTAGTGCCGTTAATGAATGAAGGTATTGGGGTGGAAGTGATGGATATGCAAGCGGCTTGTCGTACCTATATGATTCTCATGGTTGAAGGGCGAAAAGTCGCAGCGGCACTCTTATTTCAATAGGATTCAAGAAATGAATGATGAATGGTGAATCATTCATCATTTCGAGTCGAGGCTAACGTTTTTTTACCGAAAAAACTTGAACCTCGAATCGAAAATCATTCATCATTCATCATTATTATATATTGTATTTTCCATAGAAACCCCCTCTTTTTTAAGAATTTCTTTCAGCTTTTTCATCGCTAACATTTGAATTTGTCGCACTCGCTCACGAGTCAAGTTAAGTTTTACACCAATTTCTTCTAATGTCGTTTCATCTTTATCACCAATACCAAAACGGTATTCTATTATAGCCCGCTGTTTGTTATCAAGTTTAGATAACCATAATTTAAACTGTTTAGTCAGTTCAAAGTCTTGTAATAAAAGCATGGGATCAGGATTGAGTTCATCAGGAAGGGTGTTTACCAACGCCCTTTCATAATCATTCATGTATGGACTATCTATCGAAGAAGCCACCCGTTCATTAATAGCGAGTGTTTTTTTGACTTCTTCCACCGATTTATCAAGCAGGAATGCAATTTCTTCTGTTGTTGGCTCATGCTCCAAAGTTTGTGAAAGAATACGAATGGCTTGCAAACAACTATGGATTTTCTTCAAAACATGAATTGGAAGGCGAATTGTACGACTTTGATTCATAATAGCGCGAGCAATGGATTGTTTAATCCACCATGTGGCATAAGTTGAAAACCGAAAACCTCTCTCTGGATCAAATTTTTCGACTGCCCGCATCAATCCAAGATTGCCTTCTTCAATCAAATCAAGTAATGGCAAACCTCGTTTCGTAAATTGGTAAGCCATTTTGACAACAAGGCGTAAATTACCTTCAATCATACGATTACGTGCCGCCATATTCCCCTTTTGGGCAAGTCGCGTATATTTAATTTCTTCATCTGCTGTCAACAGTTTAGAATTTCTGATTTCATTTAGATAAAGACGAGTCGCATCTAATTCTCCTTCAAAAGTATTTTCAATTGTTTGAGCCAACTCTTTATTACCTTTTAAAATATCATCATTCTTTAAATCTCCAGATGCTTCACTAAAATAATCGTCCATAATAACCTCTTCATTATCAATCTCTTAACCTTAATCTGTTAATGCGCCTTGCGAAGCAATTTATTGTACTCATTGATAGAATCCCTTTTGAGGATCAATTTCAAAAAAAACTTTCGAGGCTAAAGTTTTAAAAAAAAATTTTAGCCTCGACTCAAATTCAAAAAAATTTTTTCTAAATTTTCAAATTCAAGCAAAAACTGTTCCGAATTGCGAAACACCATTTCAATAAACCTGAATTTTATATGAAATACAATGATAAAAAACATGATATATCAACAGGTTAATAAGATTAAGCGGATAATGAAAGCCTCAATGACTTAAGGCGATGTAATCAACAATCTTTGTCCAGGATAAAGCGTATAAGGTGCCCCGATTCCATTCCAATTGGACAAGTCATACATACTAACCCCGTACATCGTTGCAAGATTATTTAGTGTATCGCCTCGTTTAGTGAGATGATAATTCCTAGAAGAACGTTTTTTATAATTACGTTTTTTATAACTACGTTGTTTTTTATCACTACGTTGACGACTCGTTGTCTGATAAAACTGTAAACGCTGCCCAACTAATAAAGTATAAGGGGAACGTAAATGATTCCATCTGATTATCTGGCTGACTGTTTTTCCATAACGTTTAGCAATACTATACAACGTATCGCCCTGCGCAACGAGATGAGACTTGACATTATTACCAGCATGGGTATTCCGCTGACTTGTCGTTAAGGTGGTTTGGCGATAACCTAAACGAACATTAGACGGTGGATAAACTCGCAATTGCTGCCCGACTGATAAAGAATAAGGCTGATATAAGTTATTCCAATCCGCTATCTCAGAAACATTATAGCCATAATTCCTAGAAATACTAAACACCGTATCACCTCTGGCAACAGTGTGATAACCCGTATTATGGCGAGGAGTCGTCTTCTTAATTTGACTCGTATCCCGTTTCTCCTTCTTTCCCCATTGATTTGAGGAATTCACTTGCAAACGTTGCCCCACTGACAAGTTATAAGGGGGATATAAATGATTCCACTGTATTATTTCAGAGACAGTGGAGCCATAATGTCTGGAAATACGATATAACGTATCACCCCTAACAACCGTATGATAAACGCCAGAACCACTTTTGGCACGAGATGATTGAGTCGTCTGTTGCCGACTTCGACTTTTTGTCCACGGCGCTACTCGCAAACGTTGCCCCCGTGACAAGTAATAAGGGCGTTCTAAACCATTCCATTTAGCTATTTCCCAAAGCGCGTAGCCATAACGTTGTGCAATTATTGAAAGGGTTTCACCCCGTTGCACGATGTGAGAAGAAACGGAACGTTTTTTCACAGGCACTGAACGTTTTTTCACAGGCACTGAACGTTTTTTCACGGATGAAGAATAAAACGACCCAGTTCCCTGAGAAGGTGGTGTTAAACGCAAGCGTTGTCCAACATCCAATTGATAAGGTGGAGAAATAAAATTCCAGGCGGCCAGTTGACGATAATTTTTTCCGTAGCGTTTAGCAATATGATATAAGCTATCGCCCCGTTTAACTATGTAGTTATTTCCTTGACTCTTGAAACCGCTCGTTTTTCTATAGCGACTTTTGTTGTGACGAGAAGAGTATTTATTGCGAGCAGAAGTTCTTTTATAATCAAGCACCTGAGACTTGGGCAATGGCTGGATTGATACAGGAATCGCTTCGCTATCATATTCACCTGAACGATAACCACCATTTCCAATTTCAAGACGTTGTTCAGGATAAATGGTATAAGGGGGATAAATGTTATTTAAGGCAGCAAGTGTTTTATAATCAATACCATAGATATTTGCAATAATTGAAAGGGTTTCACCACGTTGAACCGTATGATAACTCACTTCTTCGTTATTGTAATCTTGACTATAAAACTCCGTCTCATAAGTTTGTTCTGTAGGTGTTGTTCCACACCCTTGAAGTAGCATAATCACGACGCTGGCTAATATCGCCCATAATTTAATCAATGAGATAGATTGGTACATAATTTTTTAATAATTTTTTATGGAAGTATGGAAATTTCTAACAATACTTGGAATCAAACCTCAGAGGTTTTGAAAACCTCTGAGGTTTTAAAAGTCAATTTCACAAGAGACGGGCAGACGAGGACAATAATTTGTAAATGAGTGATTTTACGTTTAAATATATTTAAGAATCAAAAACTTATAAAAAAAAGTCCCCTACAAATTGGAATACAAAGCTGAAGTTTTGTACAATCTGACAAAGTGCCTCAATATCATCTTGACACTAGCGTGCTTTGTACAGGACATTTTTTATTGTTAGAATCAAAATTTTCAGAATGTTACAATTCTCAGAATTAAAAATTCAGTGAGTTTTCATTGACTTATGAGGTTTTAAATTCTGAGAATTGTATTCGAGGCTAAAGTTTTTTGAAGAAAAACTTTAGCCTCGAATATTCTGTTAATTCTGATTCTAACAATGGAAAGCAAATTAAATCAATAACTTATAAAAAAATGTCCTGTACAAAGACTAGCGTGGTGCAATTTTCAATTTTAATCCAGGATAAACTGAATAAGGACTCCCAATGCCATTACGTTCTGCTAAGTCATTGAGAGACAAACCATATTTTCTTGCAATGCCATATAAACTTTCCCCTTTCTTCACAATATGATAACGGGGACGAAGTCCAACAGGTTGTAGATAATCATTTTCCTGCATCAATCCCGGCTTTTTCTTATGATGACTTGGTGGAACAACCCGTAATTCTCGCCCAAGAGGTAAGGAGTAAGGCTTTTGTAAATTATTCCATTTCGCCAAATTCCCCACAGGATGACCATAATGTCGAGCAAGACTGTATAACGTATCTCCTGGTACGACAATATGAGTACTGGAAGAACTCTGAGGAACAGAAGGTTTAACCGTTTTTGGTGTTGGAGTAACCGTTTTTGGTATTGGAGAAGGTGTAGGAACAACACTACCCGCTTCCGGTGCACTTACCCGCAATTTTTGTCCCAATGATAAGGGCGGATAAGGCTGTTGAAAACCATTCCACCATGCAATCTCATCAACACGGAAACCATAATGTTTAGCAATAGCATACAAAGAGTCACCAGGTTGCACGATATGATAATCTTTATCTCTAGCAACTCGTGGTTTAGGCGCAGGTTTAGGAGTAACCACTTGTGGTTTAGGCGCAGATTGAGGAATAACAGATGAAATGGGTGTCAATTCTCTAACAGGCGGTGGGGAAACCACCAACACTTGCCCTACTCTTAAATGATAAGGCGGTTTAATATGGTTCCAAACGGCTATTTTCTTGAAACTATGTCCATATTGTCCAGCAATAATATATAAGTTTTCGCCCGGTCGCACAATATGAGTACCATCTGCATTCTGTGCCTCTGGAATAGAAATTGGTGTAGTGGGCCTCGGAGTGACCACTGGAACGCTAGATATCACAGCAGGCTGATAACCTGCCCCTGGTCCATCAATTCGCAGACGTTGACCAGGCGAAAGTGCACCATCTACGGAAATATTATTCCACAGAGCAATATCTCTATGATTGCGACCATAACTTTGAGCAATAGAATATAGCGTTTCACCCCGCTCAACAACATGATAAGTCGCCGTGTCAACACTTGGAGAAACGGTAGTCTCTGCATGTTTCACGGACTGCTCTTCAACGAGCGGAATTGAAGGACATCCACTCAGTAGCATAACCACTACCAAACTAAGGGTAGCAGTCCCCCATAATTTTACAGATGTGACAAACATAATACTTAAACTCCACAAATGGAATAATTTTACTTCAAATCGTTTTAGATCTGACAGGTTTAAAAAAACCTGTCAGTCCTATCAAATTTACTGACTAACCCGCAATTCTTGCCCCACAGATAAAACATGAGAGGTTGTTAAATTATTCCAACTCCTTAACTCTGCAACAGTGCAATTATAACGTCTGGAGAGTCCCCATAACGTATCACCCTTCGCGACAATGTGAGATTCCCCACTGTTTGCAGAATATGTGCTACTACTCTGAGAGGAGGAACCCACCCGCAATACTTGCCCAATTGACAACAAATCAGACTTCCGTAAATCATTCCATCGCACTAAATCTGCAATACTGCAATTATGGCTTCTTGCGATACCCCATAACGTATCACCCTTTTGTACGACGTAATCATTTTGAACCTCTTCATAAGTAGGGGTAGAGATTGGCTCAACATAAACAGGTTCTGGCTCAACATAAACAGGTTCTGGCGTGACATCCACTTCTGGTGTCACATCCACAGAAATCCCTTCTTCAGAGATAGTCACCTCTTCTAGCTGCAACTGTTCATCAACAGGTGGAGCAGTCGAACAACCACTCATCAACATAACTCCTGCCAAACCGAGGGCAGTACATAACTTTACAGATGTAACAGAATAAGACATAATAATTAAACTCCTAAAGTTAAAAAAAAATGACATGATTTCACAAGATTGGAATAAAATATTTTTTAGCAAAAAATTTTATTTGAAGCTTATCCAGATTGAATCATGTTTATAAGCAAGACTATTCTCAATTAACCCAACAAACCATATTATAATATTGGCATAAAAACTGGTTTAAATCAAAAAGTACCTGCCATTTTATTAAATAACTGATGTTACGCAAAGCGATTCTATTCGAGCTTAGAAATCCGATTTTTGAAAAAATCGCTTAAACATCGTTTCACCGCTTACTTAGAAATCCGATTTTTTCAAAGATTTCTTAAACATCGTTTCGCCGCTTACTTAGAAATCCGATTTTTTCAAAAATCGGATTTCTTAAAC
>JAOZSV010000178.1:0-8994 GCA_029939505.1 Thiotrichaceae bacterium
AAAACTTCTAAAAAAACCTCTGAGGTTTGATTCCACTACCCCTCATTGGAAAACTTCTAAAAAAACCTCTGAGGTTTGATTTCACTACCCCTCATTGGAAAACTTCTAAAAAAATCTCAGAGGTTTTCAAAACCTCTGAGGTTTGATTCCACCCACTCGCTATTGCCAAATCGCAAATGGGTGCCATTATCAAATGATTATGTTATCATTGCCTAAAAATTCCTACCCCTCATTGGAAAACATCAAAAGTCTGATAACTTTTTACGAAACGCGCTTGAACTCTAAAAAAAATTAAGGAACTTATTTATGTCAACACGTATGTCAAAACCAAATGCTTCTGCCATCTTGTCAGAAAAAACCCGCGCGGCCATTGATCGTTGGTTAGCCAAATATCCGACAGAGCAAAAACAATCTGCGGTGATGGGAGCATTAATGGTTGTCCAAGAAGACAATGGAGGTTGGTTGACCACAGAATTGATGGACGCAGTAGCCGATTACTTAGAAATGTCGCCCATTGCCGTCTATGAAATCGCCACATTTTACTCCATGTACGAACTCAAGCCCGTCGGGCAACATAAACTCTGCGTCTGTACCAATGTTTCCTGTATGTTGCGAGGCTCTGAAGACATCGTTACCCACCTTGAAAAAAAATTGGGGATTAAATTTGGAGAAACCACATCCGATAAAAAATTCACCCTAAAAGAAGTGGAATGTTTAGGCGCGTGTGGTGGTGCGCCGATGATGCAAATTGGGCGGGAATATCACGAAAACCTGACACCTGAAAAGATAGATGAGATTTTGGTGAATTATTAATGGTTAATGGTTAATTATCAATGGTTAATGGTTAATTATGAATTATGAATTAAATCAATCGCTTAAAGAGAAATTTTAGACATTCAGCATTAACCATTAACCATTAACCATTAACCATTAACCATTCTATAAGCATTCTCAATAGCCATCAACGCTTTTGGATAGGTCGCCATCGCCTCAATGACATGATCATCACTGGCAGCAGAGTACATTCTATTAAGTAAACGCTCACCCTGGGCAACGGCAACCAAGACTTCTACCCCTTTATATTGCCCTAACATCAGGATAACTTCTTGTCGTGCGGCTGCAAAGGGCAACAGATATTTATCAAGCAAAAAACTGACTCGCCTAGCCATATTCACCCCGTCAAGATTATCAATATCCTCTCCAAAACGCTGCATCTCCACTAATAGTTCTTCCAATAACTTAATAACCCCAGAAAAAGTATGATTGACATATTGAGCATTTTTTTTTTTTCTAAACAGGAACAACGTAAAAGCAATAAGCCAACCAGTGATAATGCCACCGCACTCATATAGAGGGGAAGCATATCCGACACAGTACCTGTTGCTGGCAACTTAGCAGCACTAATTAAGGCAACAACGATACCTATTGTAAATAACAACGCGCCTATCACACGCCTATTCACCCTCCATTTGGGGTAGTGAAAATTCGGCTTATTTAACCAAAAGTTGCTCCCATTTTTATTCCCTGATAAAAAATATTGTTTTAAAAAACAATCACTTAAAAAGTTTATTTTCATTCACCATTCACCATTAATAATTCACCATTCACCATTCACCATTAACCATTCACCATTCACCATTAATAATTAACCATTAACCATTCACCATTCACCATTAACCATTAACCATTCACCATTATCTCATAGAGCGCACCGCCTACACCCATAAGTGCCTCACCAATAATCAAACCCGCAGCGAGTGGTATTAGCTTATTTTCTGCAAAGGCTTCTCCCTGATGTTTAGTGATAGACATCTGTGTCAAACAACCTAAACCATAACTTAACGTAACAGAAAAAGGTAAATACATCGCTAAACCCACCAAAATACCTAAACTGGCTACTGGTGCAGCACCGAGCAAGATACCGACAATGCCCCCCAAGACATATTTATTTGTCGGCACTGTGTCATTTTGGATGGACTCAATAATGCTCATCAAAGCAGTCGCTTGCGGTGCAGGCAGCGATGTACCATATCCAAAACCATTCTCACCCCCTGCGCCACTATTCCAAAGTACATAAATCACAAAAAAGGCAATAATAACACCAAGCCATGATGTGCCAAATTGAACCAATTGCTGCAAAAGTGGGCGATTACCCAGCATAAATCCCGTTTTAAAGTCTTGCATCATATCAGCACTCTGAGCAATAGCAACCGCAGCGGCGAGAGTGACAATCAGAGCAGCAGCGACATTGCCATTAAGTACAATCATCATCATCGTGATCGTAATCAATGCGATACCCGACACAGGCGATATATCAGTCAGCCCTGTACACTGTGCAACAATCAATCCCGCTAATCCTAACCAAAGAGTCGCAAGTAAAGCAACAAAAGTCGCTTGAGTGAGAAAAACACCAGGCGTACTCCATGCCGCTATAAAAAAGAAGACAATCGCAGCACCGCCACCCGCTAACAGTAGCCAAAAGGGCATCTCATCTCTGCCATTCTTATGACTAGACGTGCGTGATGCCATTGCAAGAGAATAAATAGCACTTTTAAGCGCGGGAAAATTAACCAACACCTCCATCAACGCCGCACCAATGAGAATACCGATCCCTAAAGGGCGCAACATTTCAATATAAATAAAATCCACCAACGCCTGATTACTTAACTCGACAGGTACCCAGCCAGCCGTTACAGTAACAGGAGAAATCACCCACCAAGCTAAAATTCCCCCAAAAAAGAAGGGCAAACCAGCACGCCCAGAAAGTAAGCCGACTGCAAAATTCAAGAGCGACAAAGAAAGTGCAGGAGCAAAATAAGCGGGCAATAAACCAAAACTCAAGTTAAGCTCCTCATTCTCCAAAAGCCCTGGGCTTTCAAGCCAACCTGAAATCATAAGCCATTTCCAAATCGCACTGATTAAAAAGCCAATAATAAGTAATTTGCCTTTATTCCCCCCCGTCGCGCCTGAACGTATAATCGTCGCCACCGCAACACCTGTTGGAAAACGAAGACGTTCTATCTCAATCAATTGCTTGCGTAATGGAATAATCACGACGACTCCAAGAATCGCACCGCCAATGCCAGCAAGTAGCAAAGGCCAAATTGATAACACGGAATTGCCATGAAGACCAAGCAAAAACAAAGCGGGCAAAACAAATATCACGCCTGTACCCGCCGAGTTAATGCCCGAAGCAATCGTTTGGTTAATACTATTCTCAACAATCGTACCTTTGCGTAGTATTCCGTGCAAAAAGACATAGCCAAAAATAGCGGCAATCGCAGAACCACCCAATGAAAATCCAAGTTTAAGAGCGATGTAAGCAAAAGCGATGTTGAGGATAATTCCTTGAATCAAACCTAATAGCACAGCGGCTACTGTTAATTCACGATAAACGTTTGTGTTCTGAAAACGATTCACTGCCATATTAAATGCTCAATTATAAGTGTTGAATTTTCATTCCTATACCAAAGTGAGGTAGGGTGGGCAAAGTCCTTTTAGTGCAACGGCTTCCTCATTTAAAAAATGGTGCCGTTGCACCCACGTTGCCCACCTTACATGGCTATCACTTATTGACGCTTAAATATCATCAATCAGAATAATTTTAAGAATTCTTTTAATCCATCTAAGACACTATGTTCAAAATTCCAGATGTCTTTTTTCATACTGGCTTCAGGATTACATTTTCTGCCAGCTTGTTTCTGTTCTTTTTTTGTACAACAATCAAACCTTTGATAAGTATTAACCCAAAATTTATCAAAATCTTTATCTTTGATTGATTGACTTTTTTCTTCTAAACAGTTTTTCCAATCAGACAAACAATCTGCAAAAGGGGACTCTTTTGATTTGATCTTTTTAAGAACGGTTTCAAGTTCTCCATAACCCGCTACATTTGTTATATAACAAGCTATCTCTATCTCTAATCTTTCGCTTTTGATAAAATGATTATAGCGAGTCATCTTCAATTCTTTATCTATGACTTTTAAGGCTTCATTGATGAGTTCAATTCTTTTCTCAACGCCCTCTTTATCGGCATCAAGAATAAGACCTATTTTTTCAATTCCCCTTTTCTCAATATCTGTTTGAAGTTCTCGTAATTTACGCTCTAATTTGGCTTTTGATAATCCATTCAAACATTCATAATCATCAATAGAGCAAATTGGCGTGTCAATATCCACCTCAGAAATATTCAAGTATTCCGTCAGGGATTCTATAAAATATTTGTCATTCTCGCTTTCAACAATTAAGACATTTTTATTCACCTCGCATCCTCCCTTGGTGAGTCAAAGCATATTCTAGTTGTTCACTATCTCTTTTAGAGGCGGTGATCATACCGGTTTTCAGATTCTTGTAAAACTCAAAGTATGCACCGTTGTCTTCAAGCTGAACCTCATTAAAGGCTTCTATACATTCTTTAGAATGGGAAGTGATAAACAGTTGACAATTGGCTTCGGCACTCGCTTGAAAAATAATCTCCCATAACTTTTTGTAGTTGGTATAATGTATTCCGTTTTCTACTTCATCTATCAACAAAAAACCCTCTTTGCTCGCCCATATCGCACAAAGAACGGCAATATATCTATTGATACCGTCGCCCAATGAAGAGAGCAAAACCGGCGTTTGTCTCTCTTTCAATTTGATTTTTAAAATCACGTTGTTTTTGGTGGCTCTTTGTTTGATAGAGATAATATTGTCATCAAATATTCTCAAAGAATCATTCAAAAAATCTTCTCGGTCTAAATCAACTAACGATCCGTAGAGAATGGCTATATCTCGTTCTTCTGTTTTAGCCGAATCAATGAAATTGACTTTATCTATTTTTGAAAATTGGTGCATCAGAAATGCTGTTGGTCTCAATAATTTTTCGACGGGGAATAATTTTTGATGCCCATTAATGGCTAATGAGAGTGAAGTGGTTGGGATAATATTCTCTCTTTCTTCGTCAAATTCGGGCTCAAAATCAACCCCATCTGATTGGACATTCAAGCTTATGTCACATTGTTTAGATTCGGTACTGATTTTAATTTGACGCTGATCTTCTTTGATAAAATCAAGAAGCAAATCGCTCGAATCTTGATTTTGTCGCCGTGTTAATAGGTTATAAATATTAGCCGCTAAATCATGAGTTTCTTTTGAAGAAACCAATAGTTCTATCGCCTCTAAAAAAGCGGTTTTGCCAATATTGTTTTTGCCACCGATTAAATTAACTCTTTCCATTCCCTCAATTTGTAAATTTTGGAAACACTTGAAATTTTCAATGACGATATTTTTAATAAAATGACTTTTCATGATTAAATTCCGAAGAATAAGTAGGTCGGGTTAGATGGCGCAGCAAAGTAACCCGACACCGGGCGATTTATTAGATAAATGTCGGGTTACTTCCAAATCTAAAGGATTCGAGGTTTTAGTTTTTTTTTCAAAAAAACTAAAACCTCGAATGGACTCCAAGACATTATAACATTTTTAGTAACTACTCAGCGGTTAGCCTTGCAATTGATTTCAAGGCTAAAAACTAAAGCAGGCTCAGCTAAACGACTCCGTTTTTTTAGTCTGCTTGAGCAGACTTTAGCTTTCAGCTTTAACGAGGCACTGGTATCCCAATAGAAAGTAGCCATTATCGACGTTCCTCAATAATCAGTTGAGAAAGCGGTTTGCCTTGAACTTGTGCTAAAGGCTGTTCTCCATCACCCATTTTTTTAGAAAGGGGGTTTTTAATTTCAGTCAGTAAACCTAATTCAAGTAATTTGTGCTTGAATGGCCTCTCTGTGGATGAAATGGGGATATTTTCTGATGAGGAAGGTATCCGTACTTCAACCGCCATACAAGGAGTCATATCTGGCTCTGTTTGCTTTTCAAAAAATAATTTGAGTTGAGGTGCGTATTTGTAAGTCACGAATAAGTAAGCATTAACAGATGCTTTTATATCAAAACAAAAGTGACATTCATCATCAATTCTTTTTTGTTCGGCACCATCTTGATATTCAATGGTTGCATTGCTATGTGCTAAAGCATTTCTGAGTTCGTAAATCGTTTTCAATTCTTTGCGAAAACGTTTCAGAAAATCTTGAATTTGATTATTGATTGTTTGCCTACACTGCGGACTCACCTCATTCAAGCCATCTAAAAATAAATTAATTAAAAACACTAAAACACTATTGCGATTTTTAAAATATAAGTTATTGATTTAATTGTATTTTTATACAAAAATCCGTCCAAAGCTAAAGCGTTGAACTCCAAATGCCCAAAGCTGAAGCGTTGAACTCCAAATGGGAATAAAACGGATCAATGATTCGTTGTACTTCATCCAGTCAAAAAAACACTCTCAATTCTTAATTGCCATTTTTAGGGACTATGTTATCATATTCAACGTTTAACAAGGACATTTTTATCGAATGATCAAATTATGATCTTTCAGAAATGGCGAACCATTTGACCGTTCTGATATGCGAACGGAGTGTTTGCTGTACGAGTTTTCAAAGAAAAGCTCGACGTAACTCAGCCTTGAGAACAATCTCAAGGCGGACAGTTCAGCCACCTTTGGGATTTTAAAAGCCGTTTCCGGATGGACACTAAATTAGGCTGGCGTGATTTTTGCTTATATTAAAATTTATTTTTAAATCAGTTGATTATAATAATACCTTCACCATTCACCATTACTTCTTAATACGATAGGAGAAATCATGATACAAAATGACATTATCCGATTAATTGTCATTGAAGAATCAGCTAATGATGCAGAAGTCATTCTGAATCGTTTGCGTAAAGCACGTTATCCCATTCGTCCAACCTATGTCGAAGATGACGAGGATTTAGAAAAGGCTTTAGATGAACAGCATGAATGGGATTTAATTATCTCTATCCCTAAAGTGAATGACTTTAGCATCATACAAGTATGTGAAATGGTAGCTGCTTCCAAACAAGACATTCCAATCATTGTGATTACTAAGAAGTTGAATTGCAAAATAATCACTGGCTTGTTCAATACCGGGGTGAAACAAGTTGTGCCAGGTGACGATTGTTTACCTGTTGTTGTTGGTAGAGAACTTGAAAACTTAGCTGAACGCCGCAAACGTAAGCGTCTTGAACAGCTCTACAAGGAGAGCCAAAAGTATAACAAAATGCTATTGGAAACGTCGCGTGATGCAATTGCTTATGTTCAAGATGGTATGCATGTCCATGCTAATCCAAGTTATTTCAAGAGATTTAATTATGAAAGTATGGATGACTTGGAAGGTTTGCCCATTATGGATTTGATTGCACCGACTGATCGAAATCGGTTTAAAGCCTCTATGCGCAATATGACTCAAGAAAAGTTAGAAGAATGTCATATTAAATTGAATGGACTGAAATCAGGTAAAAAGCAATTTAAATTGGACATGGAACTCAGCCAAGCACTCTATGACAATGAGCATTGTATTCAAATTATCATCCGTGATGAACCGAAAAATCTAGATATTGAACGCCTACAGCGTTGTGAACCCATATCGGGTTTATATAATCGCCTGTATTTTATTGAATTGCTGGAAAAAGCATTAGCGAGAGCAATAGAAGCCTCCACCCGTAGCGTATTGTTTTATATTACTTTAGATAACTTTTCTACCATTGAAAAAAATGTCGGTATCGGCGGTACTGATCCGGTACTTAAAAATATTGGTAAAGTGCTCAAAAAGCACTCTGAAGGTTGTGAATTAGCTCGATTTGCGAATTACGCCTTTACCTTGCTGATGCCTGATAAAGACGGGAAAAAATATGCGGAAGCGGGTGAATTTGCCACTCAAATATGTAAAGCGGTTGAAGCGAGCGTCACAGAATTACGCCATGAAAAAACGGTCGTCACCACCTGTAGTATTGGTATTACACAAGTTCTCGCCTCCGCTGCTGATCCTCAAGATGTTCTCACAGACGCGCACACGGCATGCGGAATCGCAATGAAACAAGGGGGTAATCGTTTTGAAATCTATAAAGCCGTCGTCAAAAGTGGCGATGGTAAAAAAATTAAAACGTCTGATATTCCTAAACTCATAGAAACCGGAATTGAAGAAAATCGCTTTTCCCTGCGTTTTCAACCTATCGTCAATTTGCATGGTGAAACTCAGGAAATTTATGAAGTTTTTCTGCGAATGGTGGATCAAGACGGAGAAAATGTCCCTCCTGGCGCACTCTTTGATGCCGCAGAACAGGCGAATTTAACAACCACTTTAGATAAATGGGTACTGAAAAAAGCAGTTCAAGCATTGATAGCACAAGAAAAAAAGGGACATCAAACGTATTTTTTCATCAAACTATCTGATCAGGCGATTAAAGATGAAAGCATACTGTTGTATATCAAGAAACTTCTAAGAAATGCTAAGTTACCTGGCAAACGTTTGATTCTTGAAATGAGTGAATCAATCGCTATCAGCCAAGTGAAATTAGCTCAAACATTTATCTCTCACTTGAAGACTTTTGGTTGTCAATCGGCATTAGAGCATTTTGGCACGGGATTGAATTCTGAAACCACGCTTAAACATATCCCTGTTGATTATGTGAAAATAGATCGTTCTTTCAGTAAAGACTTATCAAGTAACGCTGAAAATAAGGAAGCGGTGGAAAAGATTATTAAAATGGCGCGTGAATTTGGAAAATTAACGATTGCCGAAGCAGTGGAAGATGCTAATAGCTTAACAATATTGTGGTCATCTGAAGTCAATTTTGCACAAGGGCATTATATTCAAGAACCGCTTGAAGATTTAAATGAATTTGATTTCAGCGGTGAAGAAGAATAATTAATGGTGAATGATGAGAGGTTCTTGCAAAACTCTGAACACACAAGGTTTAAGAAATCCGATTTTTTTCAAAAATCGGATTTCTGAACGGCGAAACACACAAGGTTTAAGCGATTTTTGAAAAAAATCGGATTTCTGAGCGGCGAAACACACAAGGTTTAAGCGATTTTTGAAAAAAATCGGATTTCTGAACGGCGAAACACACAAGGTTTAAGCGATTTTTGAAAAA
>JAOZSV010000178.1:9094-10600 GCA_029939505.1 Thiotrichaceae bacterium
AATCGGATTTCTGAGCGGCGTAAACCATTCACCATTAACCATTCACCATTGCTATACTTGCTTTATAAAAACTTTGGAATTACGCTGGTAGTTATATAAAGTACGCTTTGCAATAGGCAGTAAATCTAAATTCGCCGCAATAAATTTTCTTTCTTGAAACCAATGTGCTGTTTGGGTTGTTAAAACGAAAATTTGTGTAATCTTTAATTGTCGCGCTTCGCATTCCAAAAAAGCCAATAAAGCACTGCCCCGATTTGCACCGTGATAATCTTTATGCACGACTAAACAAGCTAATTCTGCCATTTTTTCTTTAATAAAAGGATTGAGGGCAGCACATCCAATAATCATCCCATCTCGTTCCTGCACCGTAAAATGATCTATTTCCATTTCTAATTTTTCACGGGAGCGGCGTACCAAAATTCCCTCTTCTTCTAATGGTTCAATTAATTCAAGCAAACTACCCACATCATCTATAGTTGCTTTGCGGAGGTGTTCAAAGGAATCCGTGCTAATAAGTGTGCCAACGCCATCACGAGTGAATAATTCTAGTAATAAACTCCCCTCTATTTGCCGCGAGACAAAATGCACCCGTTGTACTCCGCCCTGACAAGCTCGCACGGCATAACTTAAATCTCTATTTGAATCAAAGCATTGTGCTTCAAACCGGGTTAATTGCCGTATTAATTGTCCGTGTTTATCAAAAATCCCCCCTTGTTCGCTTAAATAAATCCATTTAGCGGCTTTTAGGGCAATCGCAACCGCAGTAGCAACTTCTTCAGCGAGTAAATTAAAAATTTCTCCCGTCGGTGAATAGCCGATTGGAGAAATTAATACGATACAGCCTTCATCAAGTCGGCGTGTAATCGTTGCGCTATCAACGCGACGCACTTCTCCCGTATAACAATAATCTACCCCTTCACGCACACCAACTGGACGAGCAGTGATAAAATTACCCGATGCCGTATTAATGCAGACATTAGTGCTAGGAGAATTGCTTAATCCCATTGATAAAAAGCTTTCAATTTCAGCGTGTATTTCACCACAAGCCGCTTTAACACAATTGAGTGCCATTTCATCCGTTATACGAAGCCCATGAACATAACGAGATTGCAAACCACGCACTTGAAGGCATTGTTCAATTTGGGGGCGAATACCATAAACTAAAACAACACGTATGCCTAAACTTTTGAGTAAGGCAATATCGTGAATAAGCGACGAAAATTGGGGACTTTGTACCGCTTCACCAGAAAAACATAAAACAAAAGTACGCCCTCTATGTGCATGAATATAGGGCGAAACACTGCGAAACCAGTTAATAAATTGTTGAGAAGTGTTTGGTAAGATATTCTGCATTTTTTGATTGGTGATTAGTTAATAGTGATCTATTTTATTGTAAAATGAGGCTCTTGCATTGAAAATGGAGTACAACGCTTTAGCTTTGTCAAATGGAATTCGAGGTTTTAGTTTTTTTTCAAAAAACTAAAACCTCGAAAACGCTTTAGCTTT
>JAOZSV010000374.1 GCA_029939505.1 Thiotrichaceae bacterium
TTTAGCCTAGATTTCTAAGCGGCGAAACGATGTTTAAGAAATCCGATTTTTGAAAAAAATCGGATTTCTAAATCTAAACTCGAAAAAGTGAGTTTTGCAAGAGGCTCTAAATAATTGATTTTTTTAAAGAGTTAAAATAATTATAAACAGAATTAAATCAATAACTTAATGAAATACAAGCTGATTTTGATTTAATCTTTAATTCTGAAAATTCTCAAATTCTGAAAATTCTGATTCAAAACTTAAACGTCAAATCAATTCTCGAATACTTACAAATGACTATCCCGACATATCCATACAAAAATTTAGAATTTCCTCTCAATGTTTATGCACATAGTTTGTACTTACAAGAAAGTCAAGTCAATTATTTACATTATGGCTTATTTAAAGAAGGAGAAGCGGTGCAAAATGTGCAAATCAGTGCGGTACAACAACGGGCGACTGATTTGTTACTAAACTATTTGCCAAAACCGCCTGCCCGCATTTTAGAAATAGGGCTTGGTTTAGGAACAACCACAGAACAACTTGTTAAACTCGGCTATCACATTACTGCCATTACGCCAAGCAATAATGAAATAAACATTGCAAAACAAAGACTTAACGATAATAACCTCTTAAAATCAGTGCGATTAAAATCAGTGCGATTTGAAGACTTTGTCGCGCCAGCAGAAAGTTATGATGTGATTCTATTGCAAGAATCGGCACAATATATACTTCCATCGGCACTTTTTAAGAAAGCACAGTATTTATTGGTGAAAAACGGTGTTATTTTGATAGCCGATGAAGTCAGATTACAGCACAGCGATACGACAGAACATTTACCCCTTCTCACTGACATTTTACAACAAGCAAAAGAGCGTGAATTTCGCTTAACGGAACAGGGTGATTTATCAAAGCAAGCCGCGCCGACGGTTGATTATTTATTATGGGTAATAGAAAAACACCGCGAAGCCCTTCTTGCCGATTTGGAATTAACTCAAACGGCATTAGATGATTTATTAATCGCTTTGCGTCGTTATCAAGAAAGATATGGTGATGGGCGTTATGGCTACCGTTTATTATACTTTGTTAAAAGCACGTCATCAAAGAAAGCGCATTCAGAATCCGATGTGAAGAAAGTGCATTCAGAATCCGATGTAACAGAATCACGTCATCAACCCACTTTTACTATCCGCCCTTATCAACCAGGAGATGAAAGTGCTATTCAAACCCGCTTTGCACAAGTTTTTCCCAGTTATCGTACCGATGAGACTTGGCATTGGATTTATACCCATAATCCAGATGGGGCGCGTATCATGTTGACTTGGGCAGATAATGGTGATTTGGCGGCGCATTATGCCTGTACTGTGCATCAGGCGATTTGTGCCGGGCGAACGACTTCAGTGGGTTTTATTCGTGATGTTTTTAGTACGCCACGCTATCGCGCTTTTACGGCAGGGCGTAGGGGAGTGTTTGTACAAAACTTTATGGCTTTTTTAGAGAAATGGACAGGGCAGGATAAACTGGTTTTATTATTTGGTTTTCCATCCAAACGCCCACTTCGTCTCGGCAAGTTGTTGATGAAATATCAACCTTTTAGCAATTGGCATTACTATCACTATACGATACGATACCTCTTCAACTTTCACAACATAATCCCATTGGATTGATCCAAACACCTGAAAAATTCGGTACGACTTATGACAAACTTTGGGAAAAAAGGGCGGGGCAATATTCATTTGTCATTAGTCGCTCCGCTCGTTTTCTGAATTGGCGATTTATTGATATTCCACATAAAAAGTATTGGATATGGGCTTTTTCCGCCTTTTTATCGCCCGACGTGCAGGGCTATGTTGTGATTACGCCTAATAAGCCTGTCGCACAATTAGTCGATTTTTTTTTTCCTGAAACGCCAGAATTAGCGCAATCCTGTTGGCAGCAAGTGGTTGATATTTTGCGCTGGCGCGGTGTCAAAATGCTAGAAACCTGGTTTTCTACGGCGTATCCAGAAAAAGAACGTTTGCAAAAACTCGGTTTTAAGCCCCATCCTCGCCCAGAGATGATTACGCCTGTTTTCAGAATTTTTCATCCCGAATTGGATTTGCAATGGACAGATGCCCATTTTAGTTATACGATGGCAGATTCCGATTTGTATTAATTTCCAAATTCCCACTCAATCAGAATTTGAGAATTTTCCCCCTCGTTCCCAAGCTCTAGCTTGGGAATGCCTGTTGCGACGCGGGACGCAGAGCGTCCCTGAATGCGTTCCCAAGCTGGAGCTTGGGAACGAGGAAAAAAAGTGAAAAAGAGGTAAAAATGATCCTGACTCAACATTTTGTTTTTATTCATCTTCCCAAAACAGGTGGTTCATTTGTACGCAGAATCTGTCACGAATACGCACCGCTGGAATGGCAAGTACAAATCATTGATGAGCATCTAACCCGTTATGATATTTCCGCCGCCTATCAATCGTTACCCATATTAGGTTTTATTCGCAATCCTTACAGTTGGTATGTTTCAGCGTATTATTATCTCAAGAAAAAGGGCGATAATGAAATATTTAATCAAATCTCAAATCAGGGAAGAAAAGATTTCAAAAGCACCGTTTTAACATTGATGGATTTAGAAGTTGAAAATGTTGAATTTGGTGGCTATAGTTGGCATATCAAAAAAATATTCGGGCAAAATTTAGATGCTTTAAAAATCGGTAAATTTGAAGAATTGCGCCATGAATTATTACGTCTGATGAGTAGCGCAGTAACACTGCCACCGTCTTTGATCAAAGCCATTCAAACTTATCCATCAGTCAATGTCAGTTCGCATGATCATTATCGTACCTATTATGATCAAGAGCTACGAGAAATCATTGCTGAAAAAGAGAAGTGGGTTTTTGAACGCTTTGATTATGCGTTTTGAAGACAAATAACCGAAAGAAACCGACAGAGTTAAAAATGGAGTACAACGCTTCAGCTTTGGGCGTTTTTTGGACGGACTGACAAAGCTAAATTGATAACCCCAACGGGGTGAAACATAAATAGCCATAGGTGAAACCTATGGAACGATTCCACCGATTTCATCGGTGGCTATTCACATTTAACCACTTCGTGGTTAGCAACAA
>JAOZSV010000032.1:0-29965 GCA_029939505.1 Thiotrichaceae bacterium
AAAAAAATCGGATTTCTTAAACATCTTGGAAACATAGTGCGTAACATCAGTTAATTATTTTAATGGTCAATTGGATACTGAATTTCATTTATAACTTATATCGGACTTTGAAAAAAACCTGGAATTATCGTATTGAGCTATTGTATAAAGTACAAAATAGATTTATAATAAAAAAATTTCAATTTTAAACCAAATTTGGAGAAATTTGATGGGAAAAGCTGATTTCATTTGCCAAAGTACTTGAGGAGAGCGAAGAGCGATTTCGAGTCATTACGACACCGGTACCATTGATGATTAACAAATAATTGAGAACTGATGAGCAAAAAAACCTTATTTCACAACGAAGAAACAGTACAGAGAAAAGCAACTCAAGTGTTAAAGGAGTTGAAAGCTCAAAACGTATCTTGTCAAAAAGAGTATGAACAATTACTTAATAATTATAATAAATTGCTCAGGCAAACTAGATTACTTGTTACCTTGAGCGATAAACAGCAAAATCGATTAACTGATCTCGCTGAATGGCTGCAAAATAAAGCAATTAGTGCTGTATATGCCAGTGAAAAAAAATTGGCTCAATTCCTAGAAGCGGTTTCTGTCGGAGTCTTTGTGGTTGATGCGAAAGGCAAACCCTATTATGCCAATAAAAAAGCACAAGAAATACTCGGAAAAAATATTGTGCAGCCTTCCAATGAAGAGCCTGAAGTTTATCAAACTTATCTTGCAGGTACTGCACAGTTATATCCCAAAGAGCGTCATCCTATAGTGCAGGCTTTAAAGGGTAAAACATCTAGCGTAGATGATATGGAGATTTTTCAAAAAGAGCGGGTGATTCCAATAGAAATTTGGGGGACTCCTATTTTTGATGAAGAGGATAATATTGCTTATGCCATTACCGCTTTTCAAGACATCACTGAGCATAAACGGGCAGAAGCAGAGCGGGAACAATTTACCAAAGCACTTCAGGAGAGCGAGGAGCGATTTCGAGTCATTGCGGAAACAACACCGGTACCATTGATGATTATTCGCCCTGCTGACGGTTCTATTTTATATGCCAATCTTCAAACGACTCTCTTGTTTGGTTTTTCCATCAGCCAAATTATGGATTCTCGCATAACCGATTTATATCTTAACGCCACCGTTCACGAAAAATTATTGGACGTTTTTAATCAAAAGGGATGTGTTCGTAATTATGAACTGAAAATGAAAAAAATTGATAATACGCCATTATGTGCAACACTTTTTGTTCAGCAGATCATTTTTAAACATGAAAAAGTATTATTGATAGCTATTTATGATCTGACTGAACGCAAACAGGCTGAAGCTGATAAGTTGATGTTTGCCCAAGAGCGAGAAGCTAAAAATGTGGCTTTGCAAATGAAGGGGGAAATAGAAAAAAAAAATGAGCAGTTACAACAAGAAATTAAAGATCGTCAACGCGCAGAGGCGGCGTTAGAAAAAGCAAATAAAGAATTGGAACGAATGGCTATCATAGATGAATTAACTCAAATTGCCAATCGCCGCAGATTAAATCAATGTTTGACTATAGAATGTAAACGGATGGTACGAGAGCAAAAATCACTTTCTTTTATTTTTTGTGATATTGACTATTTTAAACATTATAATGATACTTATGGACATCAAGCCGGTGATGCTTGTTTACAACAGATTGCCCTCGTTCTGAATAATGCTGCTCGCCGTGTTTCCGATTTAGTAGCGCGTTATGGCGGTGAAGAGTTTGCCGTTATTTTGCCCAATACAGAGGCAGAAGGGGCTTTTAATCTAGCTACTATCATACAAAAAAATCTGGAGGAACTCAATATTGTCCATGCTAAATCTGAGGTGAATAAATTTGTCACTTTGAGTATTGGCATTTCTTGCACGAGACCACTTCATACGATTTCACCAGAAATGTTGATTAAAACGGCTGATGATGCTCTTTATGAAGCTAAAGCGCAAGGAAGAAATCGTATTGTTTTGAAAATGTTATAGTTTTAATGGTGAATGTGTTTATTTAATGGTGAATGGTGAATGGTGAATGGTTTTCGAGGTTTAAGTTTTTTTTCAAAAAACTTAAACCTCGAACTCCATTTTTTAGAGAAAACAGAAAGAGGATTAGCCTATGAGAATGCCAATTAACCAACCACCCATTCATCCGGGTGAAATTTTACAAGAAGAATTCCTAATGCATTATCACATAACAACTACTGAACTTGCTGAAAAGATAGAACTTTCGGTTGAACAAATTGATGCCATCATCAAAGCACAACAAAGTATTAGTACAGACATGGCATTACGTTTCTCTCGATTATTCCAAACTTCACCAGAATTATGGCTCAATGGTCAAATGAAATGGGATATTTGGCATATTTTGCATGGAAAAAAAGCAAACCAATTAAACAAAATTAGGCCAATCGTACCTTATTCACTGATGTTACGCAAGGTGTTTCCAAGTTCTGCCAAATTTCACCAAATTCCACCGATTTCATCGGTGGCTATTTATGTTTAACCCCTTCGGGGTTGAAACTAACCCCAACGGGGTGAAATGTGAATAGCCACCGATGAAATCGGTGGGATTTAGAAGCACCCTGCGTAACATCAGTTATTCAACCGATTATTATTTTGACTGACGCACTGAGTACAACTGATTTTAGAATAAAACGGATTTAATCCGTTTATACCGTTAATCCGTTGTACTCAGCATTTCTCCTAAAAAACTTCAATGCCTTCCCAATCGTCTGGAACGCCATTTTTTTGAAAATTTTCACAGCGTTCTAAATAGATCTGTGCCACCTTATCATCCTTGTTGATTTGCAAGACTTTTTCAAAGAGCGTTTTTGCCTCTCCAAATGCTTTCTTTTGATAACGTATTATTCCTTTATTAAAATAAGGCAATGTTTTGTTTTTCAAAGTAATCATTTCTGGAGAATCGCCATCAAACACCCCATAAACTGTCACGACTTCATCTTTTCCTTTTACTTTCACGATGTCAACGAGACGCATGTTATATTGTGAATAATCTTTTAATTTTTCATGGGTTCGCATGGTGATTAACAATGATAGACCATATACTCTAGTCATTTCTTCAATACGAGAAGCTAAATTTACCGTATCTGAAATCACCGTACTATCCATACGGTTTTCACTACCAACAATGCCTAACATTAATGAACCGGTATTAATGCCAATGCCCACTTTAATTTTAGGTCGTTTTGTACGTCCTCTAGTCAGATTATAATCTGCTAAGGATTTTAACATATTAATCGCCGCTTGCACGGCATCATCCGCATTAACTGGAAACAATGCCATAATCGCATCACCAATATATTTATCAATAATACCCCCATGCTGACAAATAATCGGTTCCATTCGACTTAAATAAGCATTAATAAAGTCAAAATTGTCTTGCGGTGTCATTTTTTCAGAGATGGAGGTAAATGCACGAATGTCTGCAAACAAGACGGTCATTTCTCTTTCAACTTGGTTGCCTAATTGAACATCAAGAATGCTTTGCTTATATAACATTTTCAAAAATTCACAAGGGACAAAACGTTGATAAGCCTTATTAAGTAGGCGAAGTTCATTTTGTTGCTGTTTTAGCTGATGAGTAAAAGCATCTAGTTGTGCATTTTTAATTTTAAGCTCTTGATTTTGCTTGATTAATTGTTTTTCAACACGTTTGCGTTCTGTGATGTCCAAAGAATATTCAATCATTTGAATGATATTACCCACACTATCAGTAATGGGAAAACCATGTACTTCGACATAGATGGAATGGCCATTTTCATCAAAATGAAGATGTTCTACAACAACAGGTTTTTTAGTCCTTTTAACTTCTTGAAGTGGACAAGGATCATTAATGCCTTCACAAGGTGTGCTTCTCTGATGCGTCAGCGCATGGCATGTTATTTTTTTATTCCACCCGCGTGTAGCGGCATTGGCGAATTCAATCTGATAATTTTCTGCGTTGATGACATAAAAAGGATGATTAAGTGAATTGATGATATTTTGCAGAAATTCAGTATGTTTCATTTTTAATTTCGTTAAAAAAGCAGAAATGATCATCATTAAGGCAAATAATGCCATGAATGGCAGAGCCATATTTTTTAAAACCTGGCTTGATTTTTCTTGTAATATTTGTATGGGAACATGAGAAACCATTTTCCAATAATAGTCTTTTGCCTCTATCGAATCCAGGTGGGTTGCATATCGTGCGCCTGTGCTTGTTTTTTGAGTTTCTAAAAGGGGATAAATGGTGGAGAAGGTGAATAAACCATTTTTAGTATAAAATTGATCTGATTCTTTTTGAACGATCTGTTTCCATTCTTTTGAAAAACGATTTCCAAAGGTTTTAAAACCGCCATCTTTATACATAAATCCCCATTCGTCTTCAGAAGTGACTCCCTTGATCCAAAATCCAGCGGCATTAAGAACCATGATGTATTCGGAAGCATTCTTAACCTGTTGTTCCATTTTTTTCAGTAAATTTGCGCCAAGATAGTTAAGCAATATGATACCCCGTTTTCTTCCCACACTATCAAAGACAGGGGTTCCAAAACGGATCATAGGCTTCAAAGGGTGCTCTATCTCTCCATTCTCAATGTTTAAGTCAAACGGAGAAATAAACACTTTTCCTTGCTCTAATACAAAAGTATCCCGAAAGTAATACCGTTTTCCTTTAGATTGAAGTTTAGAGCGAGGAACAATAGAGGAATCGTCTGCATTAAAATTAATGCGCACTACTTCCATTCCTGTCTCATCTAAAAAACGAATTTGATCATAAAGCTTTTTTAGGGCAGAGAATTTGCGATATTCTTCGGCTAAAATCTGCCAATGCTCTCCGCCTTTTTCAAGAAATGTTTTTAATTGTTGTTGTTCGGCTAAGAACATTAAATCAGAGACGATATGAGTGAATTCGTTGATAATTTGTTCATTTTGCCCTTTTAAGCTGGCAACGGATTGAACTTCCAAAAACGTTCGGTTATTAATCACGCTTTGGTAATAAATAGTTACACCAATAGCGAATATAGGTAACAGTAATAAGAAGCTGGTTGTCAGAAAGCGTTTTAACATTTTTATTATGAGTTATTCGGTATTTTAGAAACCGAGTGTTTTGAAAAACTCGGTTTCTCTATGTATTTGATGTTAATGTTACGCAAGCTGCTTCCAAGTTCCACCGATTTCATCGGTGGCTATTTACATTTCACCCCCGTTGGGGGTTAGTTTCAACCCCCAAGGGGTTAAACATGAATAGCCACCGATGAAATCGGTGGAATTGAGGTGAAATTTAGAATTGATTTCGAGGTTTCCGTTTTTCTTCAAAAAACGGAAACCTCGAAAGCACCCTGCGTAACATCAGTAAGTATTTTAGAAACCGAGTTTTTTGAAAAAACTCAGTTTCTCTAAGTGATTAGACAGGAAACGTTATTATAAAAGTAGCCCCTTTTCCATGTTCACTTTCACACCATACTTTTCCATTCATGCTTTCAAGCAACTTTTTTACAATAAATAAGCCTAAACCGGTTGAATTTTCCCCTCCTGTCGGTTTTGGGCTTAATCGGGTAAATTTACCAAATAATTTTTTTTGTTCTTCTGAACTGAAACCAGGGCCTTCGTCTTGGATTTCACAGCGGACAAACTTATCATTTTTATTCAAACGAATAAAAACATTTTTACCCATCGGAGAATATTTGATGGCGTTGGAAATGAGATTGTCTAACACTTGATGAATGGCTGCTTGATCGAAAAACACGATGTACTCTTCTGCTTCTGACGCTTCAAAGTGTAAGGTAATGTCTTTCGCTTTGGCGCGTTCCGTGTAACTTTTGACTAAATAGTCTATCGTAGGCAAAATATTAATGTTCATCGGTTCAATATTGAGTTTGCCTGATTCAATCCGGTTAACATCTAATAGGTTAGTGATTAAATCAAACATTTGACGAGAGCTTTTTTCAATGTGATCGACAAACTCAAGAATTTCTTCTTTAGAAGAAATGGAATTACTTAGAATCAATTCCGCAAACCCTTGAATCGTAGAAAGCGGATTTTTTAAGTCATGTGCAGCGATACCAAGAAACTCGTTTTTTTCCTGATTCAATTTAAGCAATTCGGCATTTTTGCTTTCAATTTCTTGACTGTAACGTAAAGCGGCATTCTTGGCTTCACATTCTTGTACCAGACGAATTTGATCCGCTTCGGCTTTTTTGCGTTCTGTTATATCTTGAAATGCAGTTAAGCCATAAATTATTTTGCCATTTTCATCAGAAATAGGTGTACCCCAACTTTCTATGGGAATCACTTTTCCCGCTTGATGAATTTCTATGTCGTCAACATGAATACTTTCCCCTTTTAAGGCAGAGATAAATGGCAATTCATTGGAGGGATAAAGTTGAGAGGTTCCAGCCTTGTAAAGTTGATAAACTTCTGCGACATTATTAACCGTTACCCCTTTTTCAACCCCTTTACCCAGTAGATGTATCGCTTTTTGATTAAAATAGTTCGAGTCACCATTAGGGGCTTTCAGCACAGAAACACCCACTGGCATACCTTCCAAAGTTTGTTTGAGTGCGGTTTTATTGACATCAATCGTCATTAAATCATAATAAGCTCTTAAACCGGCTATCATAGTGACAAATAACTTCCGCTGCGTTAGCTCAACTTTGAGCTTATAATCGTTGATGTCATAATTGACAATAACTTCTTCTTCAGGTGCTTCGCCCGGTTGTCCAGTACGAAGAATAATACGCATCATATTATTCTTTAGGGTGTCACGAATATATTTGACTAGTTGTAAACCGGAATCATTTTCTTCCATCACCACATCTAAAAAAACCAAGGCGGTATCTGGGTGGGCTTTGAATAAAGACTTTGCTTCTTCAACAGAATAAGCAGAAAAAAAGGTGAGAGGTTTGTCTTTAAAAACAAATCCTGTTAATGCGAATCGTGTTACATCGTGAATTTCTTCTTCATCATCCACAATGATGACTTTCCAAGTATTCGCCGTTGGATTGATAATCGGTAATTGAAATTCATTATTGTCAGCTTCGTCAGTTAGGTACGGCTCATCTTCATCAAGCAAATCAAGTTCTTCATCTTCATCGACGAGATTCAGTTCGTCATTATCATCTGGCCATTCGTTGCTTTTCGGTTTATTTGACATTTTGTTGTAATCAAACATGAGAGGTTTTGAAAACCTCTGATGTTTTTAAGAGGTTTTTATGGCGGAAAGAAACCAAGTTTTTTGAAAAAACTTGGTTTCTATTAATTCCACCGATTTCATCGGTGGCTATTCATGTTTAACCCCTTCGGGGTTGAAACTCACCCTAACGGGGTGAAATGTGAATAGCCACCGATGAAATCGGTGGAACTATATTAAATTTCCGTTGTATTCCCTAATCCGCTGTACTCAATGGCAATTCAATAATAAAAGTGCTACCAACTCCCACTTCACTCTCAATAGAAATCGTGCCATGCAATTTTTGTGTTACTATATTGTAAACAATATGTAACCCCAAACCAGTACCGCCTTTAGCGCGAGCAGTGGTAAAAAAGGGTTCAAACAGTTTTTTCAAATGTGCAGACGGGATGCCGCAGCCGTCGTCACTATACTTTACGATTAAATGCCCCGATTCTAATTTCAGATCAAAAATCAGGTGCCCCGCTTCGCCTTTAGAGTAGGCATGGTTCAGTGAGTTCATCACCAGATTGGTAATGATTTGCGAAAACGCGCCTGGGTAGCTATTTATTTCAATCCGCTCATCTTCATTGACGACAATTTGATGTTGCGTTTTTTTCAAATGCGGTTTTAAATTAATCAATGTTTCCTGAATATATTCTTTAATCGCAAAAGAGCGTTTTTCTAACCGGCTTTGATCAACAGCGACTTGTTTAAAACTTTGTATGAGTTTCGCTGCCCGTTCCAAATTGTTTGAAATGAGCTGGCTACCTTGAAACGCGGTATCAAAATAGGCTTTTAGAGCGGAACCCTTGAGTTGCTTATTATCATAAGCCGTTACCGTCTTTTTCGTTTGGTTAGCTAAAGTCGTCGCGGCTGTTACTCCAATCCCAATAGGCGTATTAATTTCATGCGCGACTCCTGCGACTAAGCCGCCTAATGAAGCCATTTTTTCTGATTCGACTAATTGGGCTTGAGTGGCTTTGAGATGTTCAAGGGCTTTGGATAATTCTTGTGTACGTTCTACGACGTTTTGTTCTAAGTTATTGTATAATAATGAATTTTCTATTGAAACCGCAATTTGTGACGATAACACGTTGAGCATTTCTAGCCTATCGGCGGTAAATGCACCCGTCATCAAGTTGTTTTCTAAATACAAAATACCGGTTAAAAAACCCTGATTCAATAATGGCGTACATAATATGGATTTCGGGCGGTGTTTAACTACATAAGGATCGCGGATAAAATGACTTTCCTGTGTGGCATCGTGCAGAACAACATTTTTTTGAGTACGAACGACATAATGAATGATGTTTGCCGAAACCTGTTCACTTTTTTCAAGTGCGATGGATTGCAAAACAGTGACTTTAGTGCTATCCATCAGCCCTTCTGCTTCGATAAACCACTTGCCTTTTTGAGGGAGTAATAAAAATCCTTTTTCAGCGCCCGCGTTTTCAATGACGATGTGCATCATTCTTTCTAACAACCGATTTAATGCAATTTCTTCAGAAATCGTTTGAGAGGCTTTTATGACGCTGTCTAAATCTAACCAAGTGGATGTGCATTGAGTGGAAGCCATTCTCGTTGTTGCTAAAATGGTGGATTCCGTTTGAAACGGGTGTGACGTTTTCTGATTCAAAAAATGTGGATATTTTTCTTCTAAATCCGTCACTTTAGCGATTGCACCACATTGTTGATAAGCGTCGTGAGCGTCTTTCAAATAAGTTTGGGTAAATTTATATTTACCTAAACTTAACCAAAATTTAGCCGCTAATTCATTCGCCAAGGCTTGATTTTGAATAAAGCCATTTTCTCTTGCTGATTCAATGGCTTTGTCATATAAATTCATGGATTCCAAATCTTGATGAGTGAGGCGAGCCATTTCTGCTTCTATAAGTAGATGTTTATGTAAATAATTGGCAGGGCAACTGTCTGCCCATATTTTCATTTTCCGTTGGTTATTTTTTAAACGCTCAAGATTTTGGATTTGAGTTTTTTCGTCATCCATTAGAAAAATACGTGTTAAAAGCAGAGAGTTGTAAAAGTGATATTCCGCTTCTATCATTGAACCCACTGCACCCTGCATAACGGCATCTGCCAATGGTATAATTTGCAAAGCATTTAAATCGTCTTCAAACAAATAATAAATCATCAGTTTGAAGACATAGTAATGGGAAAGAGAAAAGAAATTATCGCGGAAGGTTTTTTCAAAGTTTTTTTCAGTGAAATTTTTGCCGTCAAAACAAGTGACTGTTTCCGTTTCCCCTTTTAAGCAACGAATCACTTGTAAAGTCAATAGGCTAACCTGTGAGCAGGTTAAGTCTTTCTTGTTGACGAGGAAATCAACGTATTTGACGGCTTCATCGGCAATCGCTTCTAAATTATTTCCTTGTAATAGGCTATAAACCAGAAATCTGGAGGCACAGTATCCCGTATGAATATAATCGCCACCTTCAATACTGCCTTTAAAACCTTTTTTGAATAAGACTAAACTGTCTTTTAAGGGTTTTTTCCAGTGGGAGACAAAGTTGGCAAAGACAAAATAAACTGCGCCCTTTAAGGCAGTATCATTAAAATCGGCAAGAAGTGTCATCGCGACTTTACCCAGGTTGTAAGAGAGTTCATAATCTTCAAAAACCGCTCCGACAAGGATGGCATACATATCGTATCCATAAGAAGAGGAAACCGCATTGCCGTATTCTAATGAAGTCTCAACCATTGTGGTAATAATCAGGGATACCAAATCTGGTTGTGTTTGATAAGCTGGTGGAACGCATTTAACCAGAATGTTCATCAACGCTTTCTTTTCAGGATGAGTCATTTCTGGTAATTTAAGAAGCGTTTTAACCGCATTTGGGTACAACTTTTTCTGTATAACGGACATTTTTTCCGTAACCGATTGTTTAATGAGAACAATATCTTCTGGAAAATGAATGCCCAAAAGGGCAACGGCTTGTCTTCCATATTTCACCGCTTGCGCCATGTCACCCAAATTAGTGTAAAGCGTAATGACGAGATCGGTTATTTTGATTTGTTCTAATTTGCTCGTCGCGTTTGCGGTAATGACTTCAAAAAGCTGCAACGTTTCATCAAAGTGCGTATTGAGATATTCGCTTTCTGCCTTTTCGAGGTGAATTGAAAGCATTAAGGAATAATCTGTCTGCCAAGCGGTTTCTGGTAATAAATTCTGGGCGATGCTTAAATATTTGTTGGCTTCTTGATAAGCCAGAGAAGATTTGGCTTTTTTGCCAGCGATTAAATTCAGGCGAGCGATTTCATTTTTTTCGCTTTGATTTTCTATTAATTCAATTCCTTTATTCAGATGTTCAACAATAGTAAATATCCGTTCTTCTAATGCTTCGTCAGGGCTATTTTTTTGCAAAAGTCGCCCAATCTTCAAATGCACGGATTTTTTCTCTTCTTCATCAATGAGGGTATAAGCCGCTTGTTGAAGGCGATCATGCAGGAATTGTGAATTAGTGTGCATTTCTATTTTTCGTTTTAGTTTAGTTCAACGGATTTAGGAAATAGTTAGATTTAGAAATCCGATTTTTTCAAAAAATCGGATTTCTTAAACCTCGTTTTGTCCTTCTTACTTTTTAATTTTTGTCATTAATCATTAATCATTCATCATTCACCATTCCACCGATTTCATCGGTGGAATTTAGAATTTAGAAGCGCTCAGAAATCCGATTTTTGAAAAAATCGGATTTCTGAATTAACTGATGTGATGCAAGGTGTTTCCAAGTTCCACCGATGAAATCGGTGGAATTTGGTGAAATTTGGCAGAATTTGGAAGCACCTTGCGTAACATCAGTTAGTACAACGGATTTAGGAAATAAACGGATTTCAAAGTTGAATGCGTGCAAAGAACAGTGAATATTTTGTTGAGAAAATGATAATCTCAATGTCCAATTTGCCTTGAAAAAATCAGTTTATTTCCCAAATCCGTTGTACTGATTAAAGTTAAACAAAGGATAAAAAATTGTTTTATAACGAGAGCCTCTTGCAAAACTCGCTTTTTCGAGTTGAGATTTAGAAATCCGATTTTTTCAAAAATCGGATTTCTTAAACATCCTGTGTTTCTTCGAGCTTAGAAATCCGATTTTTTTCAAAAATCGGATTTCTTAAACCTCGTTTTGTTGTTCTTACTGTTTTTATAACCCAAGGAAACCCAATGCGCTTGATTACTTCTTTTTGAGTTTCGACAAGTATTTTTCAATCACTTCCGCTGGAAACTGTTGAAATACGGTTTCCGATGGCAGCCCTTTTAACCTCTCTTCTAGTGGAAACTGTTGAAATACGGTTTCCGAAGACAGCCCTTTTAACCTCTCTTCTGGCTGTAACAAATCAAGATGCTCTCTGGTAAAGTCTTTGTTGAAATCTGCCATAGTATAAGGCATAATGACCCCCTTTTTCTTGTAGTACAATTCGTATAATTGGTTAATTACCGCTTTTTCACGGAAACAATGCCAATTATAATTTTGGTTTCCATAAGCAAATTCTGCTGCTTTGCCACTAAATATTTGCCATAAGGCATTTTTCTTTTCCTGCGGCATTCGACTTAAAACGATTATTCGTATCAAACGACTACCCCAAGTCAGATCAAACACACCTGTTTGAATTTTCTTGAATATACTCTTCTTGTTTAATAAGTTGTATGGATGACGGGTACTTATCGCATATAATTTAAACAGGTTGGCGGGCAATAATTTATCTAAAGATGGACTGACAATTTTTCTATAATTGCTATAATATCCAATCAACTCCTCAATCGCCCAATCATCTAATGGTTCTTGCAAGGATTTGTAGGTTAACAAGTTATGTTCAGCCAGATTTTCTAAACCCGCAGGCATTTTTTTTAATGCTTGCCCAGTCGTTTTTTTAATGATAACAATATCCAAATATTGTTTTTTCAACGATAATTCTTTTTCCAACTCCACTTGATAGTTAGAGCCAGTAAACAAATCCATCAGTGTTAATCCAAATAGGCGATGCCAATTAATTTTTGTCATTCATCATTCACCATTCATCATTCACCACATTCATCATTCATCATTCACCATTCATCATTCATCATTCATCATTCATAATTAAGCCTTCATTCAAAGCGGGTTGCAAATCCTGAAAAGTCTCAGCAACTGGCTTTTCATAAATCACAGAAAGCGTATCCAAATCAAAGTGATTACCAACGCAGGCTGCCAAACGTAAAACCTGTTGCGTTGATTCTGGCAATTTTTTCAACTTAGCAATCATTAAATCGACGACGTTATCAGTGATATTCAGTGCCTCAATTTTATCAATATTCCATTGCCAATTTCCTTTTTTCTCGTCTGTTGGCGGAACAAAATGGAGTAAATCTTCGTCATACAGCGTATGGAGAAATTGATTAACAAAAAACGGATTACCCCTTGTTTTACGCATCACTAAATCTGTCAACGATTCTACAGATTTTTGGTGCAAACTGTCGGCGATCAACAAATTGACTTCTTCATAAACCAAAGGCTTTAAGATGATTTTGTTAATAACGACATTTTCCTTGCCTAGCGCGTCAAGCGTCATCATTAAAGGATGAGTGGGAGTGACTTCGTTATCTCTAAAAGCCCCTATAAAAAATAAGGCATTAGTATCTTTATCCGTCATAACCACTTCTAATAAGTTAAGCGTCGCTGAATCGATCCATTGTAAATCATCCAAAAAAATTACCAAAGGATGTTCAGGTTGGCAAAATACTCGCATAAAATTTTGGAAAACCAAGTTAAAACGATTTTTGGATTCTGTTACTCCCAATTTTGGCACAGCAGGTTGCGATCCAATAATGAGTTCGATTTCTGGGATAATATCAATAATAACTTGTCCATTAGCACCAAGGGCAGTTAATAATTTATCCTTCCATCGAATTAATTGGCTTTCACTTTCCGTGAGCAGTTGTTGGACTAATTTTCCAAAAGCAGTAACGACGGCACTGTAGGGAATATTGCGCTGAAATTGATCAAATTTTCCTGAAATAAAATAGCCTTGTTTTTCGGTGAGCGATTTATAAATTTCTTTAATCAATACAGATTTGCCAATGCCTGAAAAGCCAGCGACTAACATGATTTCGCTTTTATAAATATTTTCACAAAAAACCTCTGAGGTTTTGGAAACCTCTGAGGTTTGGCTAACAGGAAAAACCTCAGAGGTTTGGCTAACAGGAAAAACCTCTGAGGTTTTGGAAACCTCAGAGGTTTGGCTAACACGTTCAAAGGCAGCGAGTAAAGTTTCTATTTCGTGATCGCGCCCATAGAGTTTTTGAGGAATTTGAAAACGATCAGAAATATCAGCATTGGCTAATTGGAAATTTTCAATTGAGCCATTTTGAGAAAATTGGTTCAAACAATTTTCTAAATCGGTTTTAATACCCCATGTACTTTGATAACGTGCTTCCGCCGTTTTTTCCAATAATTTCATAATGAGATTAGAAATGGCAGTAGGCACATCTGGATTGACTTCAACAGGTGGCGTAGGTTGTTTTGCGATATGACAATGGATTAATTTCATCGCATCTGTCGATTCAAAAGGTAATTGCCCTGTAAATAATTCGTAAAACGTCACGCCGAGGGAATAAAAATCTGTACGATAATCCAGAGCACGATTCATACGCCCCGTTTGCTCAGGAGACATATAAGCTAAAGTACCCTCTAAAATATTAGGGTTTTTTAACGTCATCACTTGGCGCGATAATTGGGTGGAAATCCCAAAGTCGATGATTTTTAATACCTCTGTTGTCGGATTAAAAACCAGATTTGTGGGGTTGATATCCTTATGGATAATATGTTGTTTGTGAATTTCCTCCAAAATATCGGTGGCACGAATGGCAAGTTTAAGCAATTCATCTAGGCGAAAGAAACGCTCCGCCAACCAATACTTTAAAGACTCGCCACCAAAATCTTCTAAACACATCACCAGCGTATTTTGATATTTTTCCAAATGGTATGCATTGACAACAAACTCAAAATCTGCTAAACGGCGTATAATGTCATATTCTTGATGGTAGCGCGTTAATTCTTCGGGCGACGGGTAATCTTCTTTTAGCATCTTGAGGATAACAGGTTGATTATCCTTATTTCTAAGCGCACGATAGAGGAGTGAATGTGCGCTATCGTAAATTTGCTTAATAATCTGGTAGTTAGGAATATTAATCATTGAAATTTTCACTTTTTAATTTTGAATCAGAATTTGAGAATGTTCGAGTCGAGCCTAAAGTTTTTTCTTTAAAAAAAACTTTAGGCTCGACTAAAGTTTTTTGAAGAAAAACTTTAGCCTCGAACAGAATTTTTAGAATAAAACTTAAAATTATAAGCCACATTGTTATTAATCAAGAAATCCGATTTTTTGAAAGGATTTCTTAATATTCTGTGCCTAAATCATTACGCTAAAATAGACGTAACTACTCAGCGGTTAGCCTTGAAATCAATTTCAAGGCTAAAAGCATTCGAGGCTAAAGTTTTTTTTAAAGAAAAAACTTTAGCCTCGAATAGTCTGTTAAAACAGACTAAATTCGAGGTTTAAGTTTTTTGAAGAAAAACTTAAACCTCGAAGAGAGTTTAGCTGAGCCTGCTTTGGCTTTTAGCCTTGAGATTTATCTCAAGGCTGAGTAGTTACAAATAAACTTGCGTTTCGTGATTGATTATGTTAAGTTTTTATTACCCATTGAATATGATTTAACGGATCTAATGAGGAAAAATTCATGTTAGCTATCAGGGGTACTTATCAAAATGATCAATTATTTTTACCAGAAAAAGTGCCATTCACTGAACCAGTGACAGTGATAGTCACGTTTTTAGATGATGATAAAGTGACAGCATCAAGCAGAACAAGTTATAAATCAATATCGTCAACCGTTGCTAATGACAAATTATTAGGTTTATTTGCTCATGAAGCGGAATTCATTGACGAGATAACTGAATCTGCTATGCAAGCTCGTGAAAACGAATCGTTGAGGTGTTCTGATGGATAAATCACTATTAGATACAGATACTTTCTCTGAGATATTGAAGGGCAAGAATCTTAATGTGACCCATCAAGCAAGTCATTATTATCGAAAATTTACTCAATACACGATTTCTACAATTACCGTTTTAGAAATCATTAAAGGTTTCCATAAAGTTCAGCGTGAAAGCCACATCGAACAATTTTTATCAACTCTTTCCAATACGGAAATTTTAACACTCAATCTGAAAAGTGCTGAATTAACGGGTCGTATTTATGCTGATTTGGAACGAACTGGTCAACCGATTGGACGAGCCGATCCAATGATTGCGGCGATTGCTTTGGAGAATAATTTAGTCTTAGTTACTGGCAATATGCGACATTATCAACGGATTCAAAAGTTAGGGTATTCTTTGAAATTGGATAATTGGAAATGAGTAGTAAATTTGCTTAATAATCTGGTAGTTAGGAATGTTAATCATTGATTTTTTCACTTTTTCATTTTGAATCAGAATTTGAGAATGTTCGAGTCGAGCCTAAAGTTTTTTCTTTAAAAAAAACTTTAGGCTCGACTAAAGTTTTTTGAAGAAAAACTTTAGCCTCGAACAGAATTTTCAGAATTAAATTTAAAATTATAAGCCACATTGTTATTAATCAAGAAATCAGATTTTTTCAAAGGATTTCTTAATATTCTGTGCCTAAATCATTAATGCATTGAAAATGGAGTACAACGCTTTAGCTTTGTCAAATGGAGTACAACGTTTCAGCTTTGGGCTGCGTTTTTGTTTTTGGAGGAATTTACAAAGCTAAAGCGTTGTACTCCAAATCACAAAGCTAAAGCGTTGTACTCCAAAATACGTCCAAAGTCCTTATTCATCATTAACCATTCACCATTCATCATTATCACCAGAAAATTCTATTTCCCCCATTTTTTTAATAGTCCAAGAAGCACGTCGTTGTAAATGATTCAAATGCAAATGCGTTTTTACCCGCACTAAAAGTTCTTTCAATTGAAAAGGTTTAGTAATATGATCGACTGCACCTAATTCAAACCCTTTCACTTTATTCACCGTTTCTAATATCGTACTGATAAAAATAATGGGAATATTCTGGGTTTTGGGATTCGCCTTTAATTGCTGACAGATTTCAAAGCCATCCATCTCAGGCATAATCACATCCAATAAAATTAAATGGGGGCGTTTTAAAGTCGCTATTTTTAGTGCGGTTTTTCCATTTGTTGCCACCATCACTTTATAATTATTAGAAGTCAGCACATCAGACAATAATTTTAAATTAAAGGGTATGTCATCCACAATCAAAATTTCTGGTTTTTCCGGTATTGTCATACTTAATATTTTCAAACAATGCTCTAAATAAAGCAACGCCACTTTATCATTGGAATTGGCTTGTAAAACTTTTTCAAAAAAAGATCGTGCTTCGTTAAATTGTTCGTCATGGTAAAGCATAAAACCTGCTTTAAAATCGGAGCGTGTTTGATTTTTCAACAGAATACTCTCCGCTTTATCCGCATCAAAAACTTCATAAATCGTTATTTTTTCGGATTTTCCTTTCACTTTTACACTATCAATCATCCGAATATGGTATTGAGAAGGATCGGCTAATTTCGCATAAGTGTATTCGGTAATTAACATAGCACTGCCATAAACTTTTGTTAAACCTTCAATGCGAGAAGCGACATTAACGGCATCCGAAATAACCGTACCATCCATACGGTTTTTCCCACCGATTGTGCCAAGCATTAATTCTCCCGTATTCAGTCCAATACCAATAGAAATTGAGCTATAACCTGCCCTTTGCCGCCCTTGATTATATTCAACGAGTTTTTTTAACATAGCAATGGCTGAACGCACTGCATCATCAGCGCTGGTTGGAAACAAAGCCATGATCCCGTCTCCGATATATTTATCAATAAAACCATGATGTTGACTAATCACTGGTTCCATTTGGCTCAAATAGCTATTGATAAAATCAAAGTTATCCTGCGGAGTCATTTTTTCAGACAGTGAAGTAAAACCGCGAATATCAGAAAAAAGTATGGTCATTTCTCGCTGTACCTGCTCACCTAATTGTAGTTCAATAATACTTTTCTTATTCAAAATTTGGAGAAATTGGTGCGGTACAAAATAACTATAAGCAATATTTATTTTAGACAATTCTAGGTGAGTTTTAATTCTCGCTAAAAGCTCTTCTTTAAAAATGGGCTTTGTTAAAAAATCATTTGCCCCAACTTCTAATCCCGTCACAATATCTGACACTTGATTTTTTGCGGTTAACATCAAAATAGGTAATTCATTCGCTGAATAACGCTTACGAATTTTTTGACAAAACTCATAACCCGTCATTTTAGGCATCATCACATCAAGTAAAATCAGATCAGGTAAATAGCCGGTTTCAATTTTATCTAATGCCTCTAATCCATTCTTTGCTTGAACAACCGCATAATTGTTTAAAAGCAGATAATTAGTGAACACCTGAAGATTAACGCGATCATCATCCACCACGAAAATGTTGAAAATCCCTTCACTCGCAGATGCGTGAAGATCATTAACGAAACAAGGTGATTCATCAAAATTAAGATTTAATACCAACTTTTCTGAATCTGAGATTTTCTGTTTTTTCGCCACTTGACTTTTTTCTACTTCTTCTTCTGAAATAGGTAGAGTAAATGTAAATTGCGAACCTTCGCCCAGAGTGGATTTTGCAAATATTTTCCCACTGTGCAATTGAACAAGCTGTTTAGTCAAAGCCAAACCTAAACCAGTGCCCCCGTATTCTCTAGCAATTGAACCATCCGCTTGTTCAAAATATTGAAAAATACGATTTTGCCTTTCTGCTGAAAAGCCAATACCAGTATCAGAGATGGTAATGCTGAGGAATGAGCCAAATCGGCTAGGTTTTAAAAACCGTTTAGTTTCGGAACTTATTGAATTTCCATTCCTTAATTTATCTTTACTTGACTCTTCAATATCCAACACATCAACAGATACTTTGACATAACCGCTTTCTGTAAATTTAATTGCGTTACCCAAAAGGTTATGAAGAATCTGTTGCAAGCGATTTTCATCAGCCAACACGGGCGGTAAATGATCAGGCACGGCATTAATCAATTGCACATTTTTTTTACCCACTAAAGGTGAACAAGACATTAATACAACATCAATGATTTCTTTGATAGCGACGGGTTTTAAGTGCAATTCAAGCAGATTATGTTTCAGTTTTGAAAAATCAAGAATGTCATTGACTAATATGGCTAATCGTTTACCACTACCTACAATCATCGCCAGATTAGCTTTAGTCAAATTAGATAATTGCCCAGCCGCGCCGTCTATCAAAGATTCGGCAATACCAATAATGCCATTCAGGGGAGTACGCAGTTCATGAGAAGTATTCGCTAAAAATTCATCTTTGAGTTTATCTTCATACGCCAAGTTCATGCTTTTATCTTCAGCCCGTTTTCTTTTGGTAATCACATTGTTAGCCGTTTCAGCCAAAGAGATCAATTCTAATATTTGAAATTGACTTTTATCTAATAATTGATAATTTGTGGTTGAACGACGCAAAAAAATGGCGAATCTCTCCAATTCGCCTGTGATACGTTTTGAAAAAAAATAAGAAATCAAAAAGGCAAAACAGGCAATACAAAGAAAGATGATAATTATTGAAATCAGATGGTTTTGAACTTCCGCTTTGAGCTCCTGTGATTTTTTACTCAACACTTCTTCTTTTTCATCAAGATAAACCCCTGTACAGATTATCCAATCCCATTTTTGAAAATAACGGGCATAAGATAATTTTTCTGTTAAAAAACCGGTATATGGTTTAACCCAAAGGTAATTAACAAATCCGCCTTCTTCTAACTGACTGGCTCTAATTAACGCCTTAGCGATTTCGACACCGTTGGGATCAGTTAATTCCATCATATTTTTTCCAATCAGTGATTTATCAGGATGAACAAGTACGTTACCAATACGATCAATAATAAAAATATAGCCATCTTTCTCATATTTCATCTCAGCAATCCATTTAAGAGCTTCTTTTTGAAGTTCCTGTTCAACATTTTCCAAATATTCACTTGCACCAATTAGCCAATCTAACGGTTCAAAATATTTAATAAATGAATATTTTGGAGATAAATATGGTTTTTTCCAAGAATATTTTAAATAGCCTTCTCCTTGAGTTTTGGCGATATGAATTAATTCTTGGATGAAAAATTTTCCGAAACTATCTTGTAGATGGATCATGTTTTTATATTCAATTCTCGGGCTTTTGTGGATATGCGCCATGCCTTCCATATCCAGAGCGAAAAAATATCCCTTTTCGCCCTTCCATCTGATGGAGTATAATATGTCATGTAGTAATTCACGGATTTCTTCAATGGTTTTAGTCTTATTATACCGGTTGTAAATAGACAGTGCGATTTCATAACCGGAATAAACCCGCTCTTTGATGTCTTTTTTCAGCCATTCTTCCGCATGGGCTTGGTGATAAACGATATGCTCAATCGTTTGATTGACATAAGTACTGAGTATGTTTTTTTGCGATTGGATATACCTTTCCTCAAAAGCATGACTTTCTTTTTTAGAATGTTGAATTCTATCATATATAGAATAAGCACCTAATGAAAATGCTGATAGCACAATTGCAATAATTGAACCGATAAAATTGATTTTTCTAAGACTATTAATTTTAAGCATGATGGTTTCTAAGTTGAGCTTTGATGTTTTTTGGTGGGCTATTACTAAATACCACCGATTTCATCGGTGGCTATTTATGTTTAACCCCTTCGGGGTTGAAACTAACCCCAACGGGGTGAAATGTGAATAGCCACCGATGAAATCGGTGGAATTTGGAAGCGCCTTGCGTCACATCAGTTAATAATTCACCATTCGCCATCGCTTCTTTGTCGTTGCAAATGACTCAAATGTAAGTGCGTTTTAACTCGTATCAAAACTTCTTTCGGATGAAAAGGTTTAGTGATATAATCCACACCACCTAAATCAAAACCTTTGACTTTATTCATCATTTCTGATAAAGCCGTCAAAAAAATGATGGGAATATTTTTGGTTTTAGGATTGGCTTTTAATTGCCGACAAACTTCAAAACCATCCATATCCGGCATCATCACATCCAATAAAATGAGATGGGGATATTTCAATTCAGCCATTTTTAGTGCCGTCTTTCCATCTGATGCAAAAGTCACTTTCAAATTGTTGCTATCAAGAATATCCGATAATAATTTTAAATTTAAAGGAACATCATCCACAATCAAAATCTCTGGATATTCTGGCATCCTTGTACTTAATATATTATGGCAGCGTTTTAAATAAACCTGTGCGACGTTATCATTGGAATTGATTTGCAACAATTTTTCAAAAAATGGTTTCGCCTTATTGAACTTTTCACTATGATAAAACATAAAACCGGCTTCAAAATAGGAGCGCGTTTCATTTTTCAAAGCAATACTTTTAGAGTGTTCAGCATCAAAAACTTCGTAAATGGTTACTTTTTCTTTTTTCCCCTTCACCTGTGTTACATCAATCATCCGAATTTGATATTGATGGGGATCGGTTAATTTGTTATAAGTATGTTCAGTAATTAATAGAGTAGTACCATAATTTTTTGTTAATTGCTCGACACGAGAGGCTAAATTAACCGCATCCGAAACAACCGTGCCATCCATGCGATTTTTTCCTCCGACGATACCCAACATTAAAGAACCGGTGTTAATACCAATGCCAATATTAATAAAATCAGATTTCCCTTGACTCATATTATATTCCTTCAGCTCTCTCAACTGCCCAATAGCCGCTTGTAGCGCATCATCAGCCGTTGGAAACAGTGCCATGATCCCGTCACCGATATATTTATCAATAAAACCATGATGTTCACCAATAATCGGTTCCATGCGACTCAAATAGGCGTTAAGAAAGTCAAAGTTATTTTGCGGTGTCATTTTTTCCGATATTCGTGTAAAACCTCGAATATCGGAAAATAAGATCGCCATTTCCTTTTCAACTTGATCCCCCAATTCAACCTCAATAATACTTCGCTTATCTAATAACCTGAAAAAATTATTGGGTATAAAACGTTCATAAGCCTTGTTGATTTTGTTGAGTTTGCCTTGTTTTTCCTTCGCCAATTTATTTTTGCTTTTCTCAGTAGCAATGAGATCATTGTGGTACTTGAGAAGCCTGAATTCAACCTCGTTCACAAATGAGTAGAAAAATAAAAGTAACCCGCTACTAATGAAGATAGAGAACATGGTTAAGAGAATTAATAATATTTCCAATGCCATTTCTTGTTTTGAAACATCATTAAGAACAAAAATATCACCCAGTTTGCGGTTGCCTGCGTCAAATAGATGCACAAATCCACCACTATATCGTTTATGATTGAGCGTTAAATTCAAAAGCGTTTTTAGTTCATCTTTTGAATGTGATAAAAGCGGCTCTAATTTTTTGAACGCTTTAGGAATCGTCTGCATCGTTTTGTCAATAATAACGAACTGAGAAAATTCTGTCCAATCACCAACGTGCCCCATCATTTTTAAACCTTCTTCCCAATCGGCACGATTAAGAAAGGATTTTTTGATGAGAAAAAACAGTTCAACACCCAAAATTTTCTTGAGTGCAAGAGTGATATGTTCAATTTCTTTGCCCAGTTCAATATAACCGATCAGTGAACCATTTATCCGCCAAGGATATACGAGACGCAAGGTAAAAGTGCCAAATTTGCCTAGCTCAATGCCATAAACAGGTTCATCTTTACGCATCGCATCAGCCAATGTAAATCTGGGTACCGTATCTCCATAACGCTGGGGATTATGTACGCGCAAAAAGCAAATCTTATCCATATTGATAAAATAAAAATGGGTGACTTGGTATTTTTTGTGGATAATTTTAAAATATGGCTCTGCATGATGGAGCAACGCTTCTCGATCTTTAACTTGATAAGCATTCTGTATATTTTTATCAAATTGCAGGAGATTAATTTGGCTTTCCAAAATTTTGGCTTCTTCATCCAATTTCATCTTGAACAATTGTTCTGTTTCTTTAAGACGCTTTTCCACTTCATCATTGAGATGCACTCGCTGAAGCAAATAGATACCCATAATAGAAATGGTTAGCAAAAAAAATAACGTCAAACTAAGAGGAATAAGAATGTGTTTAGTGATGTTTTTTTCGTTGGTTTTCATTTTTAAATGAATCTTGAGTTTTAGAGCGGATTTGAAATGATTCTGCTCAGAAAATTTCTATCCTTTTTGAATCAGAATTTTCAGAATGTGAGAATTTTCAGAATAAAACCCTAAAATAATTGTAACTACTCAGGCAACCACAAGGGATTTGCCCGATGAATATTTTCGTCCATGTTTAAGAAATCCGATTTTTTCAAAAATCGGATTTCTAAGCTCGAATAGAATCGCTTTGCGTAACATCAGTTTATAAATATTCTGAAAATTCTGATTCAAACAAGTTATACAGAAATTCTTTGTTGTTGCATAAGACTCAAATGTAAGTGAGTTTTAACCCGTATCAAAACTTCTTTCGGATGAAAGGGCTTAATGATGTAATCGACTCCCCCTAACTCAAAACCTCTGATTTTATTTACCATTTCTGATAAAGCGGTCAGAAAAATGATGGGAATATCCTGTGTTTTAGGATTGGCTTTTAATTGTTGACAAACTTCAAAACCGTCTATTCCAGGCATCATCACATCCAATAAAATGAGATGGGGATATTTCAATTCAGCCATTTTTAGTGCCGTATGTCCATCTGATGCAACACTCACATTAAAATTGTGCTGACCAAGAAGAGTCGATAGTAATTTTAAATTGAAAGGGATATCATCCACAATCAAAATATCTGGATGTTCCGGTATCTTTGTCTTTAATATATCATGGCAGCGTTCTAAATAAACCTGTGCGACTTTATCATCTGGATTGATTCTTAACAATTTTTCAAAAAATGGCTTTGCCTTATTAAACTTTTCACGACGGAAAAGTTTAAAACCGGCTTCAAAATAGGACCGTGTTTCATTTTTCCAAGTAATACTCTTAGAATTATCCGCATCAAAAACTTCGTAAACAGTCACTTTTTCTGTTTTCCCTTTCACGTTTGTCACATCAATCATCCGAATCTGATATTGACTTGAATCGGTTAATTTTTTATAAGTATGTTCAGTAATTAATAGGGAAATGCCATAATTTTTTGTTAATTGCTCAACGCGAGAAGCTAAATTAACCGCATCCGATACAACGCTGCCATCCATACGATTTTTCCCTCCAATGATACCCAACATTAATACACCGGTATTAATGCCAATACCAATTTTAAGAACAGGACGACCAGGACGACCTCGAGTTAGATTATAATTAGCCAATTTTTTTAACAAATCAATCGCCGATTGTAGCGCGTCATCTGCGCTGGTTGGAAACAACGCCATAATTCCGTCACCGATATATTTATCAATAAAACCATGATGCTTACCAATGATGGGTTCCATTCGACTTAAATAAGCATTAATGAAATCAAAGTTATCCTGTGGGGTCATTTTTTCCGACATCCGGGTAAATTCTCGAATATCAGAAAATAATATCGTCATTTCTTTTTTGACTTGATGCCCCAATTTGACTTCAAGAATGCTTTTTTTATCTAATAACCTTAGAAATTCACGGGGTATAAAACGCTCATAAGCCTTATTGATTTTATTGACTTTCTCTTGCTGTAATTCTTTCAATTGAACGGCAAAAGCATCCAATTGTTTATTTCGCGTTTGAAGTTCCTTATTTTTCTGGTAAAGTAGTTTTTCGGCTCGTTTGCGTGTGCTAATATCGTAAGCAACACTAATCATGGCAGAGTCGCCGTCGAAATTGATATGGCGAAATGAAGCCATTATCCAAAATGGCACACCATCTCTTTTAGCTTGAAGTTCCAAATTGTGAATACAACCCTTCTTTTTTAACATTTTTAATAATCGTTGTTCGTCTTTTTTTTGGTAGAGAATTTTATAAGATTGATGATGTTTTAATTGCTGAGACGAAATATTGAAACAGTTACTATAGTGATTATTGGCATACAAAACTAAGCCATCGGAAAAACGACTGATCACCATTGGAATGGGAATAGCGGAAACAATCGCCTTAAATCGTTCCTCACTTTCGCGCAAGGCTTTTTCTGCCCTCGTTTTTTTTACCCATGCTTGTGTTAAAAAAACAGAGGTGAGCGCAATTAAAACGACTAATGCAAAAAATGGCATTGCTATATGGCTCAAAATGTGAATTTGCTTCTCATGTAATGTTTCTTGTGGCAGATGAGAAATCATTTTCCAATAATAATCTTGGGGATTCAATTTGGCTAAACTCGGAGAAAAAGCCTCTGATGCCCCTGTGCTTGATTTTTGCCCTTCCAAAAGGGGATAAATGGTATCAAAGGTGAATAAACCGTTTTCTGTATAAAATTGATCGGATTGTTTTTGAAGTATTTTTGCCCATTCTTTTGGGAAACGATTTCCAAAAGTACGGTTGCCATCTTCATACATAAATCCCCATTCATCTTTATTTTTTACGCCCTTCAGCCAAAATCCTTCTGCATTAATAACCATAATCTGACTAGACGCACTTTTTGCTATCTTGTCCAATTTTGTCAACAATTCTGCACCAAGATAGTTAAACAACATAATTCCCCGCTTTTTCCCTGCATCATCAAATACGGGGGTTCCAAAACGGATCATCGGTTTCAAAGGTTTTTCTATTTGCCCTTTTTCAATGTTCAGATCAAATGGTGAAACAAACACTTCTTCCTGTTCTAATATAAAGGTATCCTTAAAGTAATAACGTTGTTCTTTTCCTTGAAGTTTTGAGGGAGGAACGATAGAGGGTAAACCCGCATTAAAATTAACACGAACAATTTCCATCCCCGTTTCATCCAAAAAACGAATTTGATCATAAAGTCGTTTTCTATTTGAAAACCGGCGATATTCTTCTGCTAAAATTTTCCGCTGAGAAGTGGTTTCATTATCAAGCAATTTTTGCAATTCATGCTGTTCAGACAAAAACATTAAATCCGAGACAATATAAGTGAACTCATTGATAATTTGTTCATTTTGTCCCTTTAAACTTTCAATTGCTTGAAATTCCAAGATATTTTTATCATGCTTCACTTCTTGGTAATAACTCATGAAGCTGATACCAAATACCGGTAATATGAGTAATATAAAGGTTGTTAGAAAATGTTTTAGCATATTAATTATTGAATATTTATGGAGCCATTTGAGAGTCGAGGTTAAAATTTTGTCACTACTCTGCCTTAAAATTGATTTCAAGGCTAAAAGCTAAAGTCTGTTAAAACAGACTAAGATTTAACTTGAACATCAAGTTTTCTCGTTTTCGAGGTTTTTGTTTTTTGAAGAAAAACCTCGAAACCCAACAATAACTACAAGGATTGTATATAAGATTCGAGGTTCAAGTTTTTCTTCAAAAAACTTGAACCTCGAATGGATTGGATCGATGTTCGTTTTTAATCCATTCGAGGCTAACGTTTTCTGAAGAAAAACTTTAGCCTCGAATTTGGGAACCAACCTTTTAGCGTTTTTAATCCCTTCGCTGATACAATCCTTGTCGTTAAGAATGAAAATTTAATAAAACACAAAACTAAACCTGTCAGGTTTGGCTTTAAAAGTGTTGGAAGTGATTAAACTGATGTGACGCAAAGCGATTCTATTCGAGCTTAGAAATCCGATTTTTTTTCAAAAATCGCTTCAACATCGTTTCGCCGTTTAGAAATCCGATTTTTTTTCAAAAATCGCTTCAACATCGTTTCGCCGCTTAGAAATCCGATTTTTTTTCAAAAATCGCTTCAACATCGTTTCGCCGTTTAGAAATCCGATTTTTTTTCAAAAATCGCTTCAACATCGTTTCGCCGCTTAGAAATCCGATTTTTTTTCAAAAATCGCTTCAACATCGTTTCGCCGTTTAGAAATCCGATTTTTTTTCAAAAATCTGATTTCTTCAACATTTTGGAAACATAGTGCGTAACATCAGTGATTAAAGTCTCATTCCTTAGTTAGCGTTTTTAATCCCTTTTTATATACAATCCTTGTAGTTACTGTTGTCAGACGAAAAACTGCCCATCTGAACTCAATAATTCTTTCAAAATTCATGCACAACTATTGTCAATTATGAATGATAAATGGTTTCGAGGTTTTTGAAGAAAAACTCAAACCTCGAATTGTGAATTAAATCAAAGACAAAAAAAAACCAAGTTTTTTGAAAAAACTTGGTTTATCAATCAACACTATAACGATTGCAAGGGTTTTGTCAACAATCCCACTTTATACACGCCTGCTTCCTGTAATAGCGACATGACTTTCACAATTTTTCCATAAGTGATTTGACTATCTCCCCTGACTAAGACTTGGGAATAGGGCGCGAAACGCATTAAAGCCGTTACACGGGAGAGCAATTCTTCCACCGTGAGCACTTTTTTATCTTCATTTAAAAACAATTGCCCTTCTGCATCAATGGTGACGATGACAAATTTCGTTTGTGTAGGAATTACATTATTTGCCTCTTTAACGCTGGGCAATTCGACTTCTATGCTTTGACTTAACAAAGGTGAAGTAATCATAAAAATAATGAGTAGTACCAACATAACATCAATATAAGGTACAACATTCATTTCAGCAATGCGACGGCGGCGATTGCGTGACATTTTTAATTCCTTTGTTTAAATGGTAATAGTGGTATAAACGGTTTGGAAACGTGCTATTACTAATAAATAGTCACACGAGTTTGATGAGTTTGATGTTGTAATATGCCCATAAATTCATCCATAAAAGTATCGTAGCGGGTTGTTAAACGATCAACATCATCAACATAGTGATTATAAGCCATGACTGCTGGAATTGCGGAAAATAAACCCATTGCCGTGGCAATCAGTGCTTCTGAAATACCGGGAGCTACCATAGCTAAAGTCACTTGATCTATGCCGCTTAAAGCGTGAAATGAGTTCATAATACCCCATACGGTGCCAAATAAACCAATATAGGGACTAACTGATCCAACAGTCGCCAATGTGGCTAAATCGGTATCCAATTGATCGATTTCTCTATGCAATATGACGCGCATGGCGCGTTGCGAACCTTCTAACAAAGCATCAGATGTGATATTAGGTTGCTTACGCAACCGGACAAATTTCATATACCCTGCGATAAAAATACTAGCCATGCCCGTCGGTTCGTCTTCAGCACCAGTAATGCGATCATATAAACTATTCAAATCCTTCCCTTTCCAGAAGCGATTTTCAAAATTATTCGCAGCACGATGGGCTTTTTTTAAATAACGGCTTTTACGAAAAATTAAATTCCATGAATAGAGAGAAATGAATAATAATAATACCATCACCATTTGCACGAGCAAACTGGCTTCAAGCATTAATTGTAGTAATTCAGTCATTTTTTCAATTATGAGTTTGAGGTGAGAGAAACAAAGCTAAAGCGTTGTACTCCTATAAAGAGAACAAAGCTGAAGCGTTGTTACTCCAGCTTGTTTGGAGTTCAACGCTTCAGCTTTGGATTTAACATTTTAACAATATCCAATGGAATCGCTTTAGGGCGTTGACTAACAACATCAATCGCCGCAATTTTAACCGTACCTTGACATAAAATATCCGATTCACGCAACACTTGTTGCACCATTGTCATACTCGCTTTGCCCAATTTTGTCATGTTCACCGTCACATTTAATAAATCATTGAAAAAAGCGGGCTTCAAATAATCAATCGTCACTTGTCGTATAACAAATATCAGATTATGTTGCTGTTTGAGTTCTGTTTGTTCAATCCCCTTATCACGCAGTAATTCTGTACGGGCGCGTTCCATAAATTTCAAGTAATTGGCGTAATAAACTCTGCCTCCCATATCGGTATCTTCATAATAGACACGAATAGGCCAAATAAAATTATTCATTAAATAAATCCATTGGTTTTTTTGGGGTTATTCCAAAATGCTGCCATGCCAAAGGAGTCACGACGCGCCCTCTTGGAGTACGCATCAAAAAGCCCTGTTGAAGCAAAAAAGGTTCTATAATTTCTTCGATTGTACCACGTTCTTCACTCAGCACTGCTGCTAAATTTTCAACACCAACTGGTCCGCCGTCAAATTTCTGCATAATCGCCAGCAGTAACTTACGATCCATTATATCTAAACCGTAATTATCAACATTCAGTAAATCAAGGGCTTTTTGTGTCACCTCTAAGGTAATTTGCCCTTCGGCGCGAACTTGGGCATAATCGCGTACTCGCCGCAGAAGACGATTAGCAATACGTGGCGTTCCTCGTGAGCGACGTGCTAATTCTATTGCCCCTTGAACGTCAATGATTGCATTTAAAATCCCGGCGGAGCGGGTAATAATTGTCGCTAAATCTTGACTATTGTAAAATTCTAGCCGTTGAGTGATACCAAAACGGTCACGCAAGGGCGAAGTCAGTAAGCTGGCGCGAGTTGTTGCTCCAACTAGCGTAAAAGGGGGTAAATCTAATTTAATAGAGCGAGCCGCTGGACCTTCACCAATCATAATGTCCAGTTGAAAGTCTTCCATTGCGGGATACAAAACTTCTTCTACGACAGGACTTAAACGATGAATTTCATCAATAAATAAGACATCACGCGCTTCTAAATTTGTCAATAAGGCGGCTAAATCTCCAGCACGTTCCAAAATTGGTCCTGATGTTTGACGGATATTGACTTCCATTTCGTTGGCGACAATATGGGCTAAAGTGGTCTTTCCGAGACCGGGTGGTCCAAAAATCAATAAATGGTCCAATGCTTCTCCCCGCAATTTCGCTGCCGGAATAAAAATATCCAGTTGTTCACGAGTACGTGCTTGTCCGACATAATCGGCTAAAGTGCGTGGACGGATGGCTTTATCAATGACGCGATCTTCTGCATTATTAAGGGGATTGATTAAACGGTCTGTTTCAATCGTCACAAATTTCTCCAAAGCTAAAGCGTTTTCGAGGTTTAAGTTTTTTGAAGAAAAACTTAAACCTCGAACTCCAATTTTTAACAAAAAAAAACCAAGTTTGGCAAAAACTTGGTTTTTAACTCAGGGCAACCACAAGGGATTGCCCCTACGACATAATCAGGGCAACCACAAGGGATTGCCCTACAACATAAGAAGATTTTCGTCAGTCTTCATAAGAATATTGTAGGGGCAATCCTTTATGGTTGCCCTGAGTACTAATATTATATCAAAAAAATTGACTTACTTATTACCATCAGATTCCAGTTGTTTCAGTAGTGCCTCTAAATCATCATCGCCTGAAGAAATGTCGAAGTCGTCCATATCAGTATCAGTGGTTTCAGAGAATACGCTGTTATTGTCAGTATCAAGTTGACTCAGCAGTGCTTCCAAATCATCTGGATTCTCTTCTAAAGAAGAGTTGTCCAAATCCGCATTTAAGCCGGTTTCTAGTTCGCTTGTCAGATCATCATCTAGCCCAAGGTGACTTAAATCGTCATTGATTTCCGTCGCCGCTGTTTCTTGTAAGCTATCTATGTCATCAGTGTCAGATTTGGATAATTCGTCTAATAAGTTTTCTTCATCACTCACTGGAACATCATCCATCTCCATTAGGGATAATTCGTCTTTACCGCTTTCTTGAGTTTCTTCTTCAAACGATGATAAGTCATCGGGTAAAGATAAGTCGTCGTCATCAAGGGCAGTTTCGTCTAATTCCCCTGTTAATTCGTCATCCATCTCCATTAGGGATAATTCGTCTTTACCGCTTTCTTGAGTTTCTTCTT
>JAOZSV010000032.1:30065-30294 GCA_029939505.1 Thiotrichaceae bacterium
CAAACGATGATAAGTCATCGGGTAAAGATAAGTCGTCGTCATCAAGGGTAGTTTCGTCTAATTCCCCTGTTGATTCGTCATCCATCTCCATGAGGGATAATTCGTCTTCACTGCTTTCTTGAGTTTCGTCGTCGTCGCCTAATAGGTTTTCATCTAAACCTAAGTCGTCGTCGTCGTCACTGAGTTCAGATTGAGTTTCGTCGTCGTCGCCTAATAGGTTTTCATCTAA
>JAOZSV010000179.1 GCA_029939505.1 Thiotrichaceae bacterium
CACTGGGTCCATATTAGTGTCGTAAATATTTTCGCCATCTAAACTAATATCACCTTCTACCCGACAAATTGGAATCGTATCATTCATGCGATTAAGGCATCGTAAAAAAGTCGATTTACCACAGCCTGAAGGTCCAATTAATGCAATGACTTCATGTTTAGCAATATCTAAATTGACATCAAATACCGCTTGTTTGTCCGCATAAAACACATCCATATTGCGTATAGATATTTTAGCATTATCTACGAAGGGTTGTCCCCAAGTTTCATTCACTTTTTGTTCTATGTTAGTTGTCATTATTTGGTTTATCGTAAAGCGTCGCTTTGTGCTTTTAGTCTATTATACATCATCACGTTCATAATCGGATAAAAAATCAAAATCGTCTTTCTTTACATCAGCACTACCCTTTTACCAGCGCCGCTCAAACTTTTTTCGCAACCATACAGCTAATCCATTCATTACTGTAAGAAATAGTAGTAACACTAATATGGCAGCAGCAGTTTTAGCAACGAAAGCTCTTTCTGGACTATCTGCCCATAAGTAAATTTGGACAGGTAACACAGTTGCTGCATCAGTGGCACCTTGTGGTATATCAACGATAAAGGCTACCATGCCAATCATCAGTAATGGAGCCGTTTCTCCTAATGCTTGCGCTAAACCAATGATCGTTCCGGTTAAAATTCCGGGCATCGCTAATGGTACAACATGATGAAAAGCGACTTGTATTTTAGAAGCCCCTAATCCTAAAGCGGCTTCTCGCATTGATGGCGATACGGCTTTGATGGCGGATCGACTGGCAATAATAATGGTTGGCAAAGTCATCAACGCTAATACGATGCCACCGACTAAAGGGGCGGAGCGAGGCAAACCAAAGAAGTTGATAAATACGGCTAATCCCAGTAAACCAAATACGATAGAAGGAACAGCCGCTAAATTATTGATATTCACTTCAATAAAATCAATCCAACGATTACGAGGAGCAAATTCTTCTAAATAAACGGCTGCCATGACACCGATTGGAAAAGATAATAATAAAGTGACTAAGAGCGTATAAAAGGAACCTATCACCGCACCCAATATGCCCGCTAATTCTGGCTCCCGCGAATCTCCCGTTTGGAAAAACCAATAATTAAACCGTTTCTGAAAACGTTCTTGTTGTTCTAATTCAGTAATCCAAGCAATTTGTTCTTGACTAACACGCCCAAATTGTTTATCACTTTTTAGATAAGTATCGACATCATCATCAACCAATAGCCAGATTGGAACTGTTTGTCCTAATAATTGTGGTTCTGCTTGCAGTTTATCGCGTAATCGATACTCGGCATCAACACTGATTAATCGCATCAGGGCACGTTTATCAGATCGTTTACGCACCATTGGGAATAGCTGTTGTAAAGATTGCTTAATTAAGCCTCTAAAATTAGCGTTTTGCAATTCTTCTGGATCGAAATTGGTGGCAAGTCCTAATTTTTCCTGAGAAAAATGAATATCTAATTTGACTTCAGTTTGAATAAAAGCAGGCCAAGCTTTGATGACCATATCGACTAATAAAATGAGGAGACACGCAAAACCAATCAATACTGCCAATAAACTCAGAAACCGAAAGCGTTTTTCTTTACGATAACGTTTGTTCAAACTTTTTTTAATTTGTTCTGTGTTATTCATATTCTTCCCGATATTTACGCACAATATATAAAGCGATAATATTCAATATTAAAGTTGATATAAACAACATAATAGCTAATGCAAAAGCAGCCAGCGTTTTGGCACTATCAAATTCTTGATCGCCCGTTAATAATGTGACAATTTGTACTGTGACTGTCGTTACTGCTTCTAACGGATTGACTGTGAGATTAGCAGATAATCCCGCTGCCATGACAACAATCATGGTTTCCCCAATCGCACGAGAAAAAGCCAATAAAATGCCTCCAATGATACCAGGTAATGCAGCAGGTATCACAACCAAACGAATGGTTTCTGATTGAGTGACTCCTAAACTGTACGAACCATCTCGCAATGTTTGTGGCACCACAGAAATCACATCATCTGAAAGGGAAGAAATAAAAGGAATAATCATAATGCCCATGACTAACCCCGTTGCTAAAGCACTTTCCGAGGCGACATCAAGCCCTATCATTTCTCCCCAATAACGTATAAATGGGGCAACACTCAACGCTGCAAAGAAACCATAAACGACGGTGGGAACACCTGCCAAAATTTCCAATACGGGTTTAGCAACAGAGCGAAATGCGGGAGAAGCATATTCCGATAAATAAATGGCTGACATTAATCCAATGGGTACAGCAACTAACATGGCAATACTTGAAATCAAAAGTGTTCCAAGAAACAAGGGTATCGCACCAAAGCTGCCCGAACTGCCGACTTGATCAGAACGCAATGCTGTTTGTGGACTCCATTCTGTGCCAAACAGAAAATCTTGTGGCGGGATTTCTCCAAAAAAACGTATAGATTCAAATAAAAGCGATAGGATAATACCAATCGTTGTTAAAATGGCAACCGTAGAACTTAAAATCAAAAAGAATAAGACGACTTTTTCCACCAAGAGTCTAGCAGGTGTTTTTCCAATAACCCGACTAAAACCCCAAGCCGCACCCGCTAGAGCTAATATCAATACTAATACTGTGCGTAATGAATTACTCATTTCCTGCATAGAGAGTAGATATTTCACGGCTTCCAGTTTTGTCTGTTCCGTGCTATCCATTAAATCTGGTGTCGCCAGTAATTTGAGATCATTCAGTACCAAACTCAATTGCCCTGAGGGTAAGCTCTGAATATCGGCGGGTAAACTGGCAATCAAAAGCTGTTCAATGACTATCGTTTCAAATAATAACCACAGAAATAATAGGAGTAATGCGGGCAATCCGCACCACAAAGCAGTCATATAACCGTAGTAGCTGGGTATAGAGTGGAGACTACGACGATTATGTTTTGCAATTGATAGGGCGCGCTGTTTGCCAAAAACATAACTGAATAAGGCAAGTGCAACGAGCGTGACTAAAAGTGTGGAGACATTCATAGTGAACTGTTATTATTTATTAGTACAGGAAAGCAGACATTTTTATATCAGCTCAAAAATCATTATTTTCCAAGATAATAATGACAAATATATTAACCAAATATGACAGTTTGATGACAAGGTTTAAATCAAATTAAGGAGCCTCTTGCAAAACTCGCTTTTTCGAGTTTAGATTTAGAATTCGTTTCGAGCTTAGAAATCCGATTTTTTCAAAAAATCGGATTTCTTAAACTTCGTGTGTTCAGAGTTTTGCAAGAACTTCTTTTGATAAACGGTAACAACTCAGGGCAACCACAGGGTGTGCAGCCTACATAAATATTTTCGTCACTCGACATAAGAATATTGTTGTAGGCTGCACACCTTTATGGTTGCCCTGAGTCGTTATGAATTGATGAAATCACTCAGTCAAAGTCAAAACCAGACCTGGCAGGTTCAAAAGAAAACCTGCCAGGTCAAAATCAAGTTTTGTCGCTGTCCTTGACCTGCCAGGTTTTGTTTTAACCTGGCAGGTCTGGTTTTAAAGTCTTTTAAATTATTTGATGCACGTTCCTTATCATATATTTTTTTTACTTACAAAATCAATTAGTTATAAATACACACCATTTTTTGTCCTGTACAGAGGTTTTTTCTTTAAAAAAACTTTAGCCTCGAAAGTTATTTTTTCTTAGACACTTAGGAATGGTCACGAAATAACTTCCCGTTTTGTCTTTTTTAGTTACCACAGGTTCCACCTGTGGCTATTCACATTCAACCCCTATCGGGGTTGGCAAATCATTTACAGATAGAGGGAAATTATTTCATGATCATTCCTTAGTTAGAAACCTACTCTGGTAGAGTCTAATTTAAAAAATGGAACCTCAAATCTTACCATTTCACTTCGGCTGTGAACATCAAATCAATGCTGTCTTTCTCTCCGCTGTTAAGGATGTCTTCTTCATCAAAATCAACAGTTTTGACATTAGTTATGAATTTGACGTTCTTGTTATAGTTATAAACCGCTCCAAGGAGATATTGCATTCTGTCGCCACCGTGATTGGAACGCGCATTGTTTTGATCCCAAACGTCGTATCTGCCGATAAACCATAGTTTTTTCATTGGACGAATTTCAAAATTTACTGAATATCCATCTCCATCATACTTTTGGTAATCGCCATTATCCGCTTTTAGATATTGAGCGGCTATCAAAAATGCAGGCTTATTATAAACCGCATGAATGCCGTGCATCGTAAAGTCGTTGTTGCCACGCTTGTTATCATTAAAACTCTTCACACCATAGTATGAAATATTAAAGTAGTCCTCTTTTCTTTTGACTTTTTTAGTACCCGTGGATAAGGCGTGAAATGTGAAACGCGCTTCAGTGGATAAACCTTCTCCATTTTCAATGTCATGGTAGCCTTCCCCATTGAAAAGACCTATTTCACTAGAAAAGTATGGCAATTTGGTTTTTAAGTTAAATCCCAAATCCGCCGAATTCATTAAATGAGCAGCAGTGCCGTCTTCCATATAGACTTTAGAAACAGAACGATACCACCAACTATTATGTTCTTCATAGTCAAGCCAAGGGCGATGCACTTGACCAAACTCGACACCCGTGTGAGGCAATATGTTATCAAGGTAGAGATAGGCGTATTTGACACGAGTTAACCAGCTACCCTTTTCTTTTTCAGAACTATAGCTTACATCACCCGTTTCTAAATCGACCTCAGAAAGGTATTGTCCTTTGGTTTCCTGAAAACTATCCAATGTGAGACGCAGAAAGTCTTTCTTATTGAAATAAGCCTTGACTTGGAAATAGTTGCGGCGTGTTTCAAAACGATTTTCCCTCTCTTCACCATCCGCTTTAGAACTAACAAATCCAAGATAATGTGTTCCACTGAACTTTAACGAAAATGCTTTTGACTTAACTGGCGTATATTTATCTTTTAGTTCAACACGCCCTGGTGCATCCTGGGTGAAAACTTGGTGTGTACTTGGATCTTCATAAAGTGTGGCTGCTGAGACATTAATAATACTCGCCAATCCCAATAATGGGAATACAATAAAACCTTTCTTATACATATTGACTCTCCAAATAATTAATATATTAAAAATATCATTAAAAACCTCAGAGGTTTTGAAAACCTCTGAGGTTTGATAGCTCGAATAGAATCGCTTTGCGTCACATCAGTTAAAACCGATTCAAAACATCAGAGGTTTTGAAAACCTCTGAGGTTTGATTCCAATTACAAATCCAAATTTTGTAATTTGTTGGCATTTTGACGCACTGTTTGGCGTTTCGCCTCATCCAAAGGGATTAAGCCCTTGTCGGTCAAATAGCCCTCTTCACCAGAAGTAGCTTCACTGGTAAAAGCGGCAATGTATTCAGCAATACCCGGAATAACATCAACATGGGCTTTCTTCACGTAAAAATAGAGTGGACGAGAAATAGGATAATCCCCAGATGCAATACTTTCAAACTCAGCCTTTGCTCCATTAATAATAGAGCCTTGAATGATGTCGCTGTTTTGATCTAAAAAACTAAACCCAAATATGCCCATTGCGTTTGGATTAGCGACTAACTTCTGCACAATCAAATTATCGTTTTCACCGGCTTCAATATAGGCACCGTCTTCACGCATCCCATGACAGATCGCTTTATAGCGAGATTTGTCGATTTTTTTCAAAGCCTTAATCCACTGAAATGTTTTACATCCACCTTCTAAAGCCAACTCCACGAAGGCATCTCGTGTACCTGATGTGGGTGGTGGACCTAATACCTCAATTTTTTTTGCCGGTAGTTTTGGATTGATCTCTTGCCACGTTTTGTAAGGATTATCAACCAAGGTTTGGCTGCCATCGGATGCAGGTACGGATTTCGCCAATGCGAGAAAAATATCCCGCAAAGATAACTGCATTTGCGTTTTCCGCATCGCGTGAGCTAACACAATACCGTCATAACCCACCAAAACCTCAACAATCTTTTTCACCCCATTTTTCTGACATTGGTTAAATTCAGATTTCTTCATACGACGTGAGGCATTAGTGATGTCAGGCGTGTTAATATCTACACCCGCACAAAATAACTTAATGCCGCCGCCCGTACCAGTGGACTCAATTTTGGGCGTTTTAAATTTGGATGACTTACCAAATCGTTCAGCCACCACCGTTGCAAATGGATAAACGGTAGATGAGCCTACAATGTTAATCACATCGCGCCCACTTGCCAGCACTAAACTGGGAGCTGTTAAGGTTAAGATTATGTACAAGCCTATTTGTTTCATAATTTCTCCAAATGATAATTAAAAATAGTCATTATTCAAGATAATAATGACAAATATATTAAGTCGATATGACAGTTTGATGACAAGGTTTAAATAACGTGCATGAAATAATTTAGACCATTGAATGTAGGTCGGATTAGCGTCGCGTAACCCGACCTACATGATAACTAGAAAAAAACAATCTTTTCATTGAAATCTCATCAAATCATCAACGTTGTTCTTGCTTCGCTCGTGTTTCCATAAAAAAAGCCCCAAGTCAAACGACTTGAGGCTTTTAGTTGATTTTGAGAATTTGAAGCAATGTTTGGACTTGTTTACTCAATGCTTCAGGGCGATAATACGGGAGTAAAGCAGAGGTATCAAGATAAATACTGGTCTTAATAACGTCCATTTTCTTCATCTCTGAGGTGACGGATTAATTCAACCGCAGATGTTTTTGCGGGTGGTAGATGGTTACGAAATGCAGTCAAATCTGGAAAATGATTACGAGTACTGTACTCAACTTTGGGAGCATTATTCAATAATAATATCACTCGTACTTTTTGACCACTAAGATTGCTCATTTCCCTTGGTAAATCAATGACACCATCATGTGGCAAGGTTGTAAATTCTATAGTTTGAGTAGTCATTTAAATCTCCTTTCAATGTTAATACCTTCGCCAATGGTGAATGGTGAATGGTTTCGAGGTTTGAGTTTTTCTCATCAGTAAAAACTAAAACTCGCATGAATAGTGGATGTCTTAATAGACCGTTTTTTATTGTGGTTATTTTTAATTTAGAACTAAGAAACCAAGTTTTTTTAAAAAACTTGGTTTCTATTCGAGGCGAAACAATTTAGGAATGAGGATTTTATAAAATCCCAAACTAAGTGGCTAATAAATGCCAAATGATGTATCATACTTAGGAATGAGAATTGAATCATATACTTTCGAGGTTTGATTTTTTTATTCAAAAAACTCAATTCGAGGTTCAAGTTGGTAAAAAAACTTGAACCTCGAATCGAAAACTAAACCTGTCAGGTTTGGCTTGAAAGTCAGTGAAATTAAATCATCCCAAATTTCAATTTAAAATTTAAAAAAAAATGAAACGTAAATTTTTTGGCACCGACGGCATACGGGGTACTGTTGGTGTGCCACCGATTACCCCTGATTTTGTACTCAAACTTGGCTTTGCCCTGGGCAGCGTTTTGAGGGATGGATATAACAAAAACAAAGTATTAATTGGTAAAGATACCCGTATTTCCGGCTATATGTTTGAATCAGCCCTGCAAGCCGGATTATCGGCTTCTGGTATGGACATTCGTTTGCTGGGTCCCATGCCAACGCCCGCGATTGCTTACTTAACACGGACTTTTCATGCGGTAGCTGGTATCGTCATCAGTGCCTCACATAATCCTTTTCAAGATAATGGGATTAAGTTTTTTTCTGGTGAGGGGAAAAAATTATCTGATGAAATTGAGTTGACGATTGAAGCAGAAATGGAAAAGCAGATGCAAACCATCGCTCCTGATCAGTTAGGCAAAGTAGAACGTATTGAGGATGCCGCAGGGCGTTATATTGAGTTTTGTAAAAGCACGATTCCTTATGATGTGACTCTTAAAGGATTAAAAATCGTCGTCGATTGCGCGAATGGTGCGACTTATCATGTTGCGCCTAGTGTTTTTCGTGAATTGGGTGCAAGTGTTGAAACCATTGGTACTCAACCGAATGGGTTAAACATCAATGCGGGTTATGGTGCGACTCAACCCCAAGCTTTACAAACGGCTGTTTTATATCAAAATGCTGATTTAGGGATTGCTTTAGATGGCGATGGCGATAGGGTGCTAATGGTTGATGCTAATGGCGATATAGTGGATGGCGATGAGTTGTTATTTATCATTGCTCAAGCGCGTCATAAAGCCGGTACTTTACAAGGTGCTGTTGTTGGTACAGTGATGAGCAATTTGGGATTAGAGCAAGCCCTTGATAAAAAAGGGATTTCTTTCAAAAGAGCCGCTGTGGGGGATCGTTATGTATTAGAAATGTTACAACAAACTGGCGGGAATTTGGGTGGCGAATCGTCGGGGCATGTTATCTGCTTAGATCGCACGACAACTGGTGATGGTATTATTACAGCATTGCAAGTCTTAGCAGCGAGTATTCAAATGGGTTTACCTTTGCATATTTTAAAAACAGGTATGCAGAAATGTCCCCAATTGATGATTAATGTCCCTATTACACCGGGATTAGATATTATCTCCCAACCTTCAATACAGGATGCAGTCAAAAAAGCCGAACAACAACTTAATAATCAAGGACGTGTATTACTGCGTAAAAGTGGTACGGAACCACTTATTCGGGTAATGGTTGAAGGGATTAACAGGGCAGAAGTTGAAGCGGTGGCTCATCAATTAGCAGAAGTGGTGAAAGTCGCTGTTTGTTAATGGTGAATTATGAACCTATCCCACTATTCATTTTTGAGCTTAGAAATCCGATTTTTTTCAAAAATCGGATTTCTTAACCCTCGTTTTTTGGTTAAAAACCAAACGATTTTTATTCATGGTTCCGCATTTTGGAATAGGGCCGGATAGGTTCATGAATTATGAATTATTCACCATTAATCATTCACCATTAATCATTCACCATTAATCATTCACCATTAACCATTCACCATTAATCCGATGAATCCTTTTATACAAAAATTAGTTGATGATCTCAAAGCATTTTCTTCGGAACTGCTTTTGCCCGGTTTACATGCCACTCAACAAATATCGACTGATATGGGAACCGTAGCCAGTACGACTGCTTTGTTAAAATCTATTAACTTTTTGACGGGATTAATCCCTCAACTGGTTTTAGATTTACAGACTGTAGATGCCACCCATAAGGTGATGATACATTATACTCCTGTGCCGAAAAATGCGACATTTTCTCGTCGAGCGAGCGACTATCAACAAGATAAGGCAAAACGTTTATTACCCGCTCATTGGCTCAGTATTTTGCCTATCACTGAACTTGATGTTCGCCCGTTACGCTGGGTAGTTCATTTACTTGATTTACAGCAAACGGCTTTAGAAAAAGTGCGTAAACGCACTATTAAATATATTGATGATTCTTTGTTGACACAACAAGGGCCGTCAAGTTATGCACAAAGTGATCGGGCGACCTTATTAAATATGCGTTCACACTTAGATGAGGCACAAAAAAAATTAGAACATGCCCGTATGACTTTGATACGGACGGTACAAAATAAATTGGTGCCTTCCTCAAATTTGCCCTACCCTTATCCGCGTTCTTCATCTTGGATTCTTTTGAGACGCTTTGCACAACAATTGATACAACCAAAGGAGTATCTGCCTCGTTTTCTACATAATCTTTTATATGGTACAGTGGAAATTGCTGATACGCCTTATTTATATCAACGTTGGTGTGGGGTGAAATTACTTTCATCATTTGAGTCATTGGGTTGGGAATGCAATGATGATCCGACAGGCGCGTTGTTTCTGGGTGGCGAAGTTCGACTATATAAAGCGGAGGTCGAAATGAATATTTGGATAGAACCTCGATTATCACGACGTAAAAAACATCCGAGCGGTTTTATTTGCAAAGAAGTGACGGAAACACATCCCGATTATTTGATTGTGACACCTGGTCCGAGTGGAATAGATGCTTTTATTTTGGATCCCACGACAACGGCTGATTTAGAAATTCGTCAAACTAAATCGAAATATCTCAATACCATAGAAGCTATCGCGATGACAAGCGTTGCTGGCATTCCTGTCGTGCGTAATCCACTGAGAGCATGGTCTGCCGCCCCCTTGCATACGCCTCATTGTGAATTGGAAGATTCTGACGGGCGCACTGGGACAATCCCCATGCACCCGTTAGATTGGTCACAACAGCCGTTAATGAATTGGGTTCGAGATATTCATGATTATGCCCTGGCTTGGGGAACAGGTAAAATGCTACAAGACGATGTGAGAAAACAGTGATCAAGGCGAAAGTAACGAATCAGCCTTGAAATCAATTTCAAGGCTGAAAGCGAAAGTCTGCTAAAGCAGACTAAAAGAAGATTGAATAGTTGATGTTACGCAAGAGCTTCCAAAGTTCCACCGATTTCATCGGTGGCTATTCACATTTCACCCCGTTGGGGTTAGT